>CAZDSL010000540.1:0-1879 GCA_964507655.1 uncultured Mycobacteriaceae bacterium
CCGGGCGGTGACGCGCCAGCGCGCGGGCCACGGCCTCCGCCTCGGCGGGGGTGACCGCGTCGGCGGCGCCGAACTCCTCGACGCCCACCGCGCTGTGCCCGGCGATGCGCCCGCCCGACACCTCGCAGCACAGCCCGCGGCGCGCCGCGAGCGCCTCGAGCCCGCCGGTGAGGTCGAGCACGGTGACCCCGTCGACGCCGTCGGGTGCGGCGAGCCGCTCGTCGCCCAGCACGTGCCCGCCGTCGAGCACCACCACCAGGTGCGGCCGCCCCGCCACCGGCTCGGACACGCGCGAGAAGCGGCCGCGGGTGGCCAGCTCGGCGGCGAGCGTGTCCTCCACATCGTGCAGCGACCGGAACGCGAACGTGCCCGCGTCGGGGTGCACACCGCCGGCCGGCCGGCAGTGCGGCAGCCACTTGAGCCACGACCACTCGGCCCCGTCGGGTTCGGGCGCCACCAGCAGCACGCGCGCGTGGTCGGGCCCGTGGAACACGCACAGCTGCAGCAGCATGGCCCGCACCACGGCGCGGGCCTGCGCACGGTCGCCGCCGAGAGCGATGGCGGGGAAGCCGCGCAGCGACACCGCCATCGGCAGCAGCGGCACCACCGAGTGCGTGCGCACGAAGCGGCGCATCGCCACGGCCGAGATGGGCTCCAGATCCTCCACCGGCCCCAGCGGCGGCACCGCCAGCGCCGTGGCCAGGCGCTGGTCGCCCAGGCCGATGCGCACGTGGCAGTAGTCGGCCTGCCCCGGCGTGCGCTCCCACATGCGGCGCCCGCCCGCCAGCGCGCCGAGGGCGCGCGGGTCGGGATGGTTCCACCGCAGCGCCGCGCGCTGGGCGCGGGCGGTGGCGGACACCTCCTCGCGCACGCCGTCGAGGTAGCGGAAATAGTCCTTGCGGTCCTCGTCGAGCTGGGCGGGCCGCGTGGACCGGCCGCCCGCGCCGCCGGTGAGCATGCCCACCATGGAGAACACCATCATGAGGGGGAAAAGCATGGTCATGGGGTTGCTCAGGCCGCCGGAGGCCGCCATGAGCGCCACCATGCCCAGCATCGCGACCACCATGACGACGGGCATGAGCCGCTGCAGCACGCCCCCGGGCACCGCCCGCGGAACCGACGGCGGGGCCTGCATCTCCACCTCGCCGCCCGGCGCCTCCGGCGCGGCCACGCGCGGCCGCCGGACGAAATCGCGTGCTGACACCCCGAACCCCCTGACACCGCCGCCGAAGCGGCCCCCCGGGCCGTCCTCCCCGACGGCCCGATCGCATCGTAGGCGATGTGACCGACACCTCCCCGCCGCGGGCCGGTGCGGTAGCGTGGCGGCCGCAACGGGGAGGGCGCGCACGGCGCGCCCGGGGGATGCCCGCGGCGGGGGCCGCGCGGCAGCACATCAGGGGGGCGATCACGTGACATCGGCACAGCTCGAGGCGCCTGCACGGCGGCACGACGAGGGTCTCGGCCCCGACGGGGCCGCCGGATACGGGGGCGCGCCGCCGCCCGAGACGTGCGCGGTGTCCGTGATCGCGCCCTTCACACAGGTCGACATCACCGTGCCCGCGGGCGTGCCGGTGGCCGCGCTGGTGCCGGAGCTGGTGGAGCTCGCCGAGTCGCGCCGGCCGGTGCTCGCCCCGCCCGGCGCCGACGATCCGGATGCCGTCTGGGTGCTCGGCAGGATCGGGCACCCGCCGCTCGCGCCCGCCCGGACGCTGGCCGAGCAGGGCATCGCCGACGGCACGCTGCTGCACCTGCGCCGCGCCGAGCCGCCGCTGCCCGAGCCGCTGTTCGACGACGTCATCGACGCCGTCGCCGCGGCCGGCGCCGCAGGGCACGCGCAGTGGGCGCCGCGGCACGCCCGCCGGGCGGCGTACACGATCGC
>CAZDSL010000541.1:0-1876 GCA_964507655.1 uncultured Mycobacteriaceae bacterium
CAGCGCCATGTTGTCGCGCAGGTAGTCGAAGCCGAACTCGTTGTTGGTGCCGTAGGTGATGTCGGCGTTGTAGGCGGTGCGCCGCTGCTCCGGCGTCATCCCGCCCAGGATCGCGCCCACCTGCAGCCCGAGGAAGTGGTGCACGCGGCCCATCCACTCCGCGTCGCGCTTGGCGAGGTAGTCGTTGACGGTGACGACGTGCACGCCCTTGCCCGACAGCGCATTGAGGTAGGCCGGCAGCACGCAGGTGAGCGTCTTGCCCTCGCCCGTCTTCATCTCGGCGATGTTGCCGAAGTGCAGCGCAGCGCCGCCCATGATCTGCACCGGGTAGTGCTTCTGGCCCAGCACGCGCCACGAGGCCTCGCGGGCCACCGAGAAGGCCTCGGGCAGCAGGTCGTCCAGCGACTCGCCATCGGCGTACCGCTTCGTGAACTCGTCGGTCTTGGCCCGCAGCTCGGCGTCGGTGAGGCCCTCGTACTCCCCCTCGAGCGCGATGATGTGGTCCGCGACCCTCTTGAGTTGCTTGACCTTGCGGCCTTCGCCTATGCGAAGCAGTTTCGACAGCACGGGCGTTCGTTCCCTCAATCCTGTGTTCATGCGTGTTCCGGGCGGGCGGTCGGACCCGGAACGCCGGTCCGGCCGGGGTGCGATCACCCCGGCCGGAACCATGGTATGCGCAACCGCGCCCTCTCAGGCGAGCCGGATCAATCCGTAGTCGAACGCGTGGCGCCGGTAGACCACCGAGGGCTTGTCGGTGGCGGAGTCGTGGAACAGGTAGAAATCGTGACCCACGAGCTCCATTTCGTAGAGCGCGTCGTCCACCGACATGGGCGTGGCCTGGTGTTCCTTGGTGCGCACGATCTGCCCGGGGCCGGCGGGGTAGTCGTCGGAGTCGAACGAATCGGGCGGGATGCCGAACTCCGCGTTGCGGGCCAGCTCGGCCGTGGCCGACGCCACGGACATGGGCGTCTTCTCCCCGTAGCTGACCTTGCGGCGGTCCTTGGACTTGCGCAGGCGGCTCTCGAGCTTGTCGATGGCCAGTTCGAGCGCGGCGTAGAAGCTGTCGCCCCGCGCCTCGGCGCGCACCACCGGGCCCTTGCCGCGGGCGGTGATCTCCACCCTGCTCGCGGACTTGGCCTGGCGGCGGTTGCGCTCGTGCTGCAGTTCGACGTCGAAGAGCTGCACCTTGAGGTCGAACCGCTCGAGGCGGGCGAGCTTCTCCGCCACGTGCACCCGGAAGTGGTCGGGCACGGTGACGTTGCGGCCCTTGATCACGAGATCGGCGGACAGCACGTCCTCCGGGGACGCGTCCTGTTCATCGGGCAAGTACTCCATTGCTGCTCCAGAACCGGTCGACACGTCAAACCTCCCAGCTTCGGCTGCCGCGAGGCCATGCTCCGGCAGCAGCGTCACAGGCCGTGGCCGCCGCACCCGGGAACCCCCGCTGCGCGGGGCCCGCGGTGCCGCGTGGCGGCCCGTCTTGGACCTACCTGGCACCGGTACTGGCAACCGGTGTCACCTGCGACGCTATCCCCCTCGACCGAGTTGTGCCAGATCTTCGGCGAGTCCAGTGTGTCGGCCCGTTCACAGCGGTCACGCGTGCGCCACGGTGAGCGCCGCGCGCACCCGGACGCCCCCCTGCGCGAGCGCCCGCACCGACTCGGCGAGCGTGGTGCCGGTGGTGACGACGTCGTCGAGCAGCAGCACCTCGGCGCCCGCCGGAAGGGGCCTGCGCGGCGGGCGCACCGCCACCCTCCCGGCGAGGTTCCGCTCGCGCTCGGCCACCCCCAGCCCCACCGAATCGCGCACCCCTCGGCGCAGCCGGAGCATCCCCGCCGACCGCGCGGCGCCGGGCGGCGCGCCGCGGGCGAGCAGC
>CAZDSL010000542.1:0-1875 GCA_964507655.1 uncultured Mycobacteriaceae bacterium
AGGGTCCGGGGCTGATCCACGTGATGGTGGAGGTGGAGACGCTCGACCAGGTGGGCCAGGCGCAGGACCGGGTGGTGGCCGAGGGCATCTCGCTGTCGTCGACGCTGGGCCGGCACACCAACGACAAGATGGTCTCGTTCTACGTGCGCGCCCCCGGCGGCTGGGACATCGAGTTCGGCTGCGAGGGCATGCTGGTGGACGAGACGCACTACAGCGCCGAGGAGATCACGGCCGACAGCTACTGGGGCCACGACTGGTCGGGCTCCGAGCCGCTGGCGGTGCTGCAGTGAGCCCCGCCCCGTCGACGGCGGCCGTGTCCGTCGCGCCGCTGCGTCTCGACGCGGTGGCGGATGAGGCCCGTTTCGAGGCCGACGTGATCGTGGCCGGCTACGGCTGCGCCGGTGCGGCCGCCGCGTTGGAGGCCGCCGCCGACGGGGCGCAGGTGCTGCTGCTGGAGAAGTACAGCGGCGGGGGCGGCTCGGCCGCGCTCTCCGGTGGCGAGATCTACCTGGGCGGGGGCACCCCCATCCAGGAGGCGTGCGGCTTCACCGACACCCCGGAGGCGATGGCGGCGTTCCTCACCGCCGCGCTGGGGCCCGGCGCCGACGAGGCGAAGATCGGCGAGTACAGCCACGGCAGCCTCGAACACTTCCACTGGCTCACCGGGCATGGCGTGCCCTTCAAGCCGTCGGTGTGGGACAGCCCCACCTGGGTGCCGCCCACCGACGACGGCCTGATGTGGATGGGCGAGCGGGCGTGGCCGTACTGCGAGATCGCGGCCCCGGCCCCGCGCGGGCACCGGGTGGCGGCCGACGGGTTCGGCGGCAAGGTGCTCATGGAGCATCTGCGGGCGGCCGTCGACGCGCACCCGGGCATCACCGTGCACACCGACACCTTCGCGCTGCGGCTGGTGCTCGGCGACGGCCGGGTGGCGGGGCTGCAGGCGCGCCACTTCGACGAGCGGCCCGTCTACCTGGCACGCCGCGGCGTGGTGCTGGCCACCGGCGGGTTCGCCGACAACCCGGCGATGGTGGCGCAGTACGCGCCGAAGCTCATGGGCCTGGCCGTCAACAGCGACGGCGGCGACGACGGCCGCGGCATCCTGATCGCGCAGGCGGCGGGCGCGGCCGTGCGCAACATCGCGGCTGCGCAGGTGGGGGTGACGCTCATCCCCGGCATGGCCGTGCGCGGCATGGTGGTCAACGATGCGGGCCAGCGCTTCATCAACGAGGACGTCTACCCGGGGCTCATCGGGCAGGCGGCGCTGTTCGGCCAGGACCTCAAGGTGTGGGTGATCCTCGACGAGGAGGCCTTCGAGGCGGTGCCCGAGGCGGAACGGTGGGGCGTGCGCCCCCACTTCGTCGCCGGCACGCTCGCTGAGCTCGAGGCCGAGACCGGCCTGCCCGAGGGGTCGCTGCAGACCACCGTGGGCGAATACAACCGGCACGCCGAGCGCGGGGAGGACCCGTACTTCCACAAGGCGCCCGAGTGGCTGCGTCCGTTGCGGTCGCCGTTCGCGGCCATCGACGTGCGCAAGGGCATCGCGCCCCCGGAGTACGGCGACAAGGCAGGCGGACGTGGCGGGGCCGAGGTGTTCACCACCGGCGGTCTGCACACCGACGTGCACGCCCGGGTGCTCGACCTGGACGGCGCGCCGATCCCGGGGCTCTTCGCCGCGGGACGGGTCACCTCGGGACTGCACGGGGGCGGCTACATCAGCGGCACCTCGCTGGGGCCGGGCACCTTCTTCGGCCGCCGCGCCGGGCGCGGGGCGGCCGCGGGGTAGCCGGCGGGGAACCGGTCGGGGGAAACCCCACAGCGCGAGGCGGGCGGCGGCAGCGGGGCAGGGCTCATCGATGGCTGCCCTGGCCGCCG
>CAZDSL010000543.1:0-1870 GCA_964507655.1 uncultured Mycobacteriaceae bacterium
TGAGCACCGCGAACCAGCAGGCCGCCATCCACGCGCAGTTGGGCCCGCGCAGCAGCACGCGGCCGCCGGGCACGAGGCCCATGTCCTCGGTGAGCACGTGGGCGATCCGGTTCGCGTGGTCGCGGAGCTCGCCGTAGGTCCAGGTGGCGTCCGCGGCCACGATGCACGGCCGGTGGGCGCCGTGCTCCGCGATCACGTCGTCGAGCAGCGCGGTGGCGCAGTTGAGCTGCGGCGGATAGTCGAGCTCGGGGAGGGGGAACGCGAACTCCGGCCACTGCTCGGGCGGGGGGAGATGGTCGCGGCAGAACGTGTCGACATGCGCGGTGCGGGGCGCGGTCTCTGTCATGGATGCCTCCTGAGATGTAACGCCCATCACTGTATTGCGCCAAAGTGACGAACGTCAATGACACGACATCATTAGGGGCGCGGGATGCGCCTCGCGGCGGCGGGACGAGCAAGGGGTCCTATGCTGACGGCATGACGACCACTGGTGATGACGTGATATCCGGGTCGGCGGCGGACGGCCTCGACGCCCTCGACGACGTCGTTGCGGGGATCCCGCCGCGGCGTCTCATCGTCACGCTGTTCGGCCTCTACGCCCGCGCGCAGAACAACTGGCTCGCGGTGGCCTCCCTCATCCGGCTCATGGCCGATCTGGGCGTGGACGCGCCGGCCGTGCGGTCGTCGGTGTCGCGGCTCAAGCGCCGGGGCATGCTCGTATCGGCTTCGGGCGGCGGCGCCGCGGGGTACTCGCTCGCGCCGGGCACCCTCGAGGTGCTCGCCGAAGGCGACGTGCGCATCTTCGAGCGCAAGCGGGCGGGCCTCGACGACGGCTGGCTCACCGTCGTGTTCTCCATCCCGGAATCGGAGCGCGCCAAGCGGCACGAGCTGCGCACGCAGCTCACGCGGCTGGGCTTCGGCACCGCCGCGTCGGGGGTGTGGGTGGCGCCCGGCACCATCGCCCGCGAGGCGCGCGACATGCTCGCCCGCCGCGGGCTGAGCGGGTACGTCGACATGTTCCGCGGCGAGCACCTGGGCTTCGGCGACATGCGGACGAAGGTGCGCGCCTGGTGGGACCTCGACGGCATCGCGGCGCACTACGCCGAGTTCCTGGACAGGTATCGGCCCGTCGCGGAGGCGGTCGCGGGCGGACCCGTCCCGGCGCGGTTCGCCTTCCGCGCCTACGTCGCGGCGCTCACCGAGTGGCGCCGGCTGCCCTACCTGGACCCGGGCCTGCCGCTGGAACTGCTGCCGGCCGGCTGGAACGGGGTCACCGCGGGCGAGCTGTTCGACGAGCTCAGCCGCGGCCTCGGCGGGCCGGCCCGCGAGCATGCGATGACGCTGATCGACGGCGCCTGACTCCCGCCCGCCCCGCGGCGGGCGGCCGCGCGGCGGGCGGCGGGCGGGCCGGTGCGGGCGGTCAGGGGATGTGGGCGATGCCCTGCACCTCCACGCGGGCCTCGAGGTCCCACAGGCGGGCCACGCCGATGCCGGCGGTGGCGGGATAGGTGGAGCCGATCAGCCGCTTCCACACCGCGCCGATGCCGCGCAGGTTCGCCTTGTACTCCTGCATGTCCACGATGTAGATGGTGAGGCTCACCAGGTCCTCGGGGCCGCCGCCCGCGGCGCGCAGCGCGGTGAGCATGTTGCCGACGGCCTTCTCGAACTGCTCGACGATGGTGGTGCCCACGATGCGGCCGTCGGCGTCGAGGGCGGTCTGCCCGGCCAGGTACACGGTGCCGCCCGCGCCGGTGCGCACGGCGTGCGAGAACCCCGAGGGCGTGCCGAGCTCGGGCGGGTTGACGAACGCGATTCCGGTCATGATTGCACTGCTCCTCCGTCGATGTTGAGTCCCTGGCCGGTCATGGCG
>CAZDSL010000544.1:0-1867 GCA_964507655.1 uncultured Mycobacteriaceae bacterium
CGGGCTCGCCGGCGCGGCCCCCAGCTCGGACTTGTCCAGCGATTCGGGCGGGTCGAGCGCGTCCAAGGCCAGCGCGGATGCGAGCGGCCCCCTGAGCTTCTCGTTCTGGAACAACTGTGATCTCGCAGCGACAACCGCGTGGGGAGGACCGGCTGGGACGATCGCGTTCGGCACCTGCATCGAGGACGTCGTCCGAAGCGGCACGATGCAGATCGGGGGATTCACTGTCCCCATCCCCGACGGGAGCCTGCGCATCAGCGGCGGCGCAAAGCCTGTTCTCAACGAACAGGGATTCCCCACTACTGACGCAGAATTCATTCCCGCCCCGGGCACTAAGTACGGGGTGTTCTACCGGAGTCTGCCCGTACCCGGCGGAGCAATCGGCACATCGTCAGCAGAAGAGTTTGGCCTGACGAGTGTCCAGGCAACCGTGGATCCCGTGGGAATGCCTGATGTCACGCCAGACGGCAACTCACTGCTCTCCCTGTCGATCGATCTTCCCGTGCGCATCAAGCTTTCCAATCCGCTTCTCGGCGACAACTGCTATCTCGGATCCGAGGATGACCCAATCACCCTCAAGATCCGCACTACGGACACATCGCAGCAGGAATGGACGACGGCCGCCGCGAAGCACCCTGACGCGCCAGCCGGCATGCCCGGGGGCTACATCGGCAACACCATCGGCGGCGACGATCAGTTCGCGGTTCCCGGCGCAACAGGTTGCGGATTGTTCGGAAGCCTCAACGGGCTGGTCAACGCACGCGCACAGGCTCCGTCCCCGAGTGGAAACAACTCGCTCACCGTGAGCCACGACGTGTACACCGCCGCCCCCAAGGATGTGGCTGCCTGGAAGGGCACCACGCTAGAGCCGTGATCTACGGCTGCCAACCCAGAGAAGAGATTCAACGCGATTGTCGCGGCCCAGGACTAGCCTCGCATCGCCAGGTGGGTGCATAACCATCACCCTCTGACCCGCCCGGTGGCTGCCCTTGCAATTGGCAGCCACCGGGCGGGGACGGGGCACTGAGGCCCCAACGACCGCCGCGCGCGACCAACACCGGTCGCGCGCGGCGGCCGCGTTTCCGCCCCCAGCGCGCCCCTCGCGACCGCGCTGCCGCCAGCGTAACCGCGCTCACACGTCCGCGCCGGGCGAGCGACCCCGCACGACTGCCGGCCCCGTCCCCGCCCGGCCCGTCACATCCGCGCGCCCGGCCTCGTCCTAGGTGCAGAACCCCATTCGATCCGCACCCCCGGAGGAGCCCCGCCATGCCGCGCATCCCCGCCGTCACCCCCGACCAGGCCGGCCCCGTCGCCAAGCTCGCCTACCGCATCGCGGCCCGCATGTACGGGCAGGTGCCCGAGCCGCTGGCCGTCGCGCTGCACCACCCGGGCATCGCCCGCACCAGCACCGTGCACGAGATGCTGGCCCAGCAGGCGTCCAGGCGGCTGCCCGCGAACATCCGCGACATCGCCGTCTACCGCACCGCCTGGACCATCGGCTGCAGCTGGTGCGTCGACTTCGGCACCATGGAGCAGCGCCTGGCCGGCCTCGACACCGAACGCCTGGCCCACATCGCCGACTACGCCGCCTCGCCGCTCTACTCCGACGACGAGCGCGCCGCCATCGCCTACGCCGACGCCATGACCGGCGACGTCGCCACCGCCGTCACCGACGAGCAGGTGGCCGACCTCGAGGCCCGCTTCGGCCGCGACGGGCTGGTGGAACTCACCTACCAGATCGCCCTGGAGAACTCGCGCGCCCGCATGAACTCGGCGCTCGGCATCCACGAGCAGGGGTTCAGCACCGACGCATGCCGGGTGCCCTGGGCCGACGGCGCCTGACCGGCCGCCGCCCCGTCGCCGATCC
>CAZDSL010000545.1:0-1864 GCA_964507655.1 uncultured Mycobacteriaceae bacterium
ACGGCGCCGGGTCGGGGCTCGGCGGCCTGCGCGCGCGGGCCGCGGCGGCGGGCGCCGTGCTGCGCCTCGGCCGCGGGCCGCTGGGCGGGATGCGGATGGAGGTGGAGGTGCCGTGACGGACGCGCACGGGCAGGGGCCGATCCGGCTGCTGCTGGCCGACGACCAGGCGCTGGTGCGCGGCGCGCTGGGGGCGCTGCTCGACCTGGAGCCCGACATGACGGTGGTGGCCGACGTGGGCCGCGGCGACGAGGTGGCCGACGCGGTGCGGGCGCACCGCCCCGATGTGGCGCTGCTCGACGTGGAGATGCCCGGCGCCGACGGCATCTCGGTGGCCGCGGCGCTGCGCGAGGAGGGCCTGGGCTGCCGGGTGCTCATCGTGACGACCTTCGGCAGGGCCGGCTACCTGCGCCGGGCGATGGCCGCAGGGGCGTCGGGGTTCGTGGTCAAGGACACGCCCGCCCGCCAGCTCGCGGACGCGGTCCGCCGGGTGCACGCGGGGCTGCGGGTGGTCGATCCGGTGCTGGCGGCCGAGTCGCTGGCGATCGGCGATTCGCCGCTGACGCCGCGCGAGACGGAGACGCTGCGCGCGGCCCGCACGGGCGCCACCGTCGCCGGCATCGCCGCCGAGGTGCACCTGTCGGAGGGCACGGTGCGCAACCACCTCTCGTCGGCCATCGGGAAGACCGGCGCCCGCACGCGCGCCGAGGCGGTGCGGCTGGCGGAGGACAACGGGTGGCTGTGACGCGGGCCGGTGCGGCTCAGCCCCACGCGGCGAGCAGCAGCACGTACAGGCCCGTGCCGGCCACGATGCTCAGCAGCGCGTTCGACCGCCACACGTGGAGGGCGGCGCTCGCGGCGAGCCCCGCCGCCGCGGGCCCCAGCGCCGCGGCCGTGACCGGCGTGCCCGCCAGCGTGTAGACGGTGAGGATCACCATGATGCCCACCGGCATGTGGGCGCCCAGGAAACGCAGCAGCCGCGAGGAGCGCACCGGCGCGATGAACGCGAACGGCAGCGCGCGCAGGGCGAACGTGACGGCGAGGATCACCGCGAGCGCCGCGAGCAGGTAGCCGGTGGAGGGGAGGGTCACGGCGCACCGTCCCCGGCCGTGCCGCGGCGGCGGGGCGCGCGGCGGGGTTCCCTGCGGCGCAGCGCCGCCGAGCGCATCGCGTAGCGGGCGAGCAGCACCGCGGTGAACGCGCCCATGGCCGTCACCAGGAACGCGCCGGGCGTGAGCAGCAGCGCGGCGAGCGCGCAGGCGAGGGCGAGGACGGGCGTGGGCACGTCGCGCCGCACCCGGAAGGCGTCGATGGCGAGCACCGCGAACAGCGCGGTGAGGGCGAAGTCGAGGCCCTCGATGCGCCCGGGGATGGCGAGGCCCGCGAGTGCGCCGACGATGCCGCCGCACACCCAGTACAGCTGGCACCACAGCTGGATGCCCAGCACCCGCCCGCCGGTGAGCTCCCCGCCCGGGCGGGTGGCGGCGACGGCGTAGGACTCGTCGGTGAGCGCGTACATGCTGTACGTCTTGGCCAGCGGGCCGCGCACCGCGTGCAGGGGGAACGACAGGGCGTAGAACACGTGCCGGAAGTTCACCATGAACGCGGTGAGCGCCACCTGTGCGAGCGGCGTGACCGCCAGCAGCAGCCCGATGGCGAGGAACTCCAGCGAACCGGCGTAGATCGTCATCGAGAACACGGGGGCCCACCACCACGCCAGGCCCGACTGCACCAGCAGCACGCCGAAGGCGAGGCCCAGCGGGAACAGGCCGAAGCCCACCGCGGCCGTGTCGCGCAGGGCCAGGCGCGCGGTGGCGCCGGCGCGCGCGGGCCCGCCGTGCGGCCCGGTCAGAACCGCCCGCCGCCG
>CAZDSL010000546.1:0-1860 GCA_964507655.1 uncultured Mycobacteriaceae bacterium
CGCCCATGGGGCCGCCCAGCACGAACTTGCCGGTGGGGTTGACCAGCAGGCGCACGTCGGAGGTGTCGAGCGACGTGCCGGTGGCGGCGATGTCTTCGAGCACCGGGGCGAGCACCTTGTCGCGGATGTCGGGCGCGAGCATGTTGTCGAGGTCGATGTCGGCGGCGTGCTGGGTGGACAGCACCACCGTGTCCAGGCGCACGGGGCGGTCGTCGGCGTACTCGATGGTGACCTGGGTCTTGCCGTCGGGGCGCAGGTACGGCAGCACGCCGTCCTTGCGCACCGCGGTGAGCCGGCGCGAGAGCCGGTGCGCCAGCGCGATCGGCATGGGCATGAGCTCGGGGGTGTCGCGGCAGGCGTAGCCGAACATCAGGCCCTGATCGCCCGCGCCCTGGCGGTCGATCTCGTCGTCCGAGGCGCCCACGCGCGACTCGTAGGCGGTGTCGACGCCCTGGGCGATGTCGGGCGACTGCGCGCCGATCGCGATGTTCACGCCGCACGAGTTGCCGTCGAAGCCCTTCGACGAGGAGTCGTAGCCGATCTCGAGCACCTTGTCGCGCACGATGTGCGGGATGTCGACGTAGGCCTTGGTGGTGACCTCGCCGACCACGTGCACCTGGCCCGTGGTCACCAGCGTCTCGACGGCCACGCGGCTGGCCGGGTCGGCCTCGAGCATGGCGTCGAGGATCGAATCGCTGATCGCGTCGCAGATCTTGTCGGGGTGCCCCTCCGTCACCGACTCGCTGGTGAACAGCCGATGGCCCGCATGGTTCACAGACATCTCTCTCCCAAGGCTCTCGTCACGGATTGCTGATCGTCGTACGCCGGGGCCGCGCCGCGCGCGGCCCGCCCGCTGTGGAGGCTGGTGTGAGGGCTCTCGTGGTCAGCCAGGGTGGAACGGGTGCCACCCGACCCTATTCCCCGCCGCAGGCCCGCGGCCTCGGGGGGCCTGCGGGGTGCGCGGGACGCGGCGGGCCGGTCCGCGGGAAGGCGGTGCGCCGCTAGCGGTCCGGACAGTGCCCGTCGCCGAGCAGCACCGCGACCGCATCGAGGATGCGGCTGGACATGAGCGACTTGGACCCGTGCGCCAGCGCCTGCTCGGAACCGTCGGCGCCCAGCAGCCAGCCGTCGTTGGAGTCCTGGCCGAAGGTGCGGTGCTCGCCCACCGTGTTGACCACGAGCAGGTCGCAGCCCTTGCGGGCGAGCTTGGCCCGCCCGTGGTGCAGGGCGTCGCCGTCGTCGTCGCCCGTCTCCGCCGCGAAGCCGACGATGACGCGGGTGCCGGGCAGCGCGCCCGCGGCGCGCCGCTGCACCAGGGCGTGCAGGATGTCGGGGTTGCGGGTGAGCGGGACCGTGTCGGGCTCGCCGGCCGTGCCCTTCTTGATCTTGGCGCCGGCGCGGGTGGAGGGGCGGAAGTCGGCGACGGCCGCGGCCATGATGACCACGTGGGCCGCCGGGGCCTCCTGCTCCACCGCCTCCTGCAGCTCGAGGGCGGTGCCGACCCGGCGCACCGCGACGGCGGGCGGGTCGGCCAGGCCCGCCGTGGAGCCGGTGATGAGCGTGACGTGCGCCCCGCGCTGGGCGGCGAGCCGCGCCAGGGCGAAGCCCTGCTTGCCGGAGCTCCGGTTGCCCAGGAACCGCACCGGATCGAGCGGCTCGCGGGTGCCGCCCGCGGTGACCACGACGCGCGCGCCGGCGAGGTCGCGCGGGATCGCGTCGGACCGCTCGAGGAGCAGGTCGGCCAGGGCGCAGATCTCGGACGGGTCGGGCAGGCGGCCGGCGCCCGTGTCGGCGCCGGTGAGCCGGCCCGAGGCGGGCTCGAGCACGACGGCGCCGCGGCCGCGGAGCGTGGCGACGTTG
>CAZDSL010000547.1:0-1859 GCA_964507655.1 uncultured Mycobacteriaceae bacterium
CCGTCGCGGCCCTGCGCTCCCCCGTCGGCCCGCCCGCTCATGCGAACGCCTCCTCGCCCGTCAGCCGCGCCCCGCGCGCCCAATCGGCCGCGCGCATCGGCTTCCGCCCCGGCGGCTGCACCCAGCCGAGCTCGACGGCATCGGTGGCGGTGCCGGCGAGCACCGTCTTCCTGCCCGCCTCGACGCGGCCCGGCGCGAGCGTGCGCCCGGCGACGGGGCGCACCGGCCCCAGCTTGAGGCGCGTCTCGCCGAGCATCGTCCACGCCCCCGGCTGCGGGGTGACCGCGCGGATGCGCCTGTCGACGGCGGCGGCGGGCAGCGTCCAGTCGATGCGGGCCGTCGCGGTGGTGATCTTCTCCGCGTAGGAGACGCCGTCGGCCGACTGCGGCACCGCGGTGAGCGTGCCGTCCTCGATGCCGTCCATGGTGGCGGCGAGCAGCCGGGCGCCCGAGCCGGCGAGGCGCTCGAGCAGCGCGCCGGCCGTGTCGTCGGCGCGGATGCGCTCGGTGACCACCCCGTACACGGGGCCGGTGTCGAGCGCGGGCTCGATGCGGAAGGTGGCGGCGCCGGTGACCTCGTCGCCCGCCGCGATCGCCGCCTGCACGGGCGCCGCGCCCCGCCACGCCGGCAGGAGCGAGAAGTGCAGGTTGACCCAGCCGTGCCGCGGGATCTCCAGCGCCTCGGCCGGCAGCAGGCCGCCGTAGGCCACCACCGGGCAGCAGTCGGGGCGCAGCTCGCGCAGCCGCGCGAGGAAGTCCGGGTGGGACGGGCTCGGCGGCGTGAGCACCTCGATGCCCGCGGAGTCGGCGAGCTGCGCCACGGGCGAACGGCCCTGCTTGCGGCCGCGCCCGGCGGCGGCGTCGGGCCGGGTGACGACGGCGACCACCTCGTGCCGGGGGGAGTCGAGCAGCCCCTGCAGCGAGGGCACCGCCGGCTGCGGGGTGCCCGCGAAGATCAAGCGCACGTGGTGGAATCCTCTCGCCGTGATGCGGGCGCCGGACGCTAGTGTGGCGCCCGGCACAGCGTGCTCCGGTGGGCACGCCTCTACAGCCTAGTGTCCCGCCCGCGGTCCCCTCCCCGGGAGCGCCGGGCGCCGTCCGATCGGAGGATCGCCGTGTTCAAGGTCGTCGCGCTGCTCGCGCGCAAGCAGGGGCTCAGCCGTGCGGAGTTCATCGACTACTACGAGACCCGGCACGTGCCGCTCATCACCGAGGTGCTGCCCCCGTTCCGCGGGTACCGGCGCAACTACCTCGAGCACGAGGGCCGGCTGGCCCCGGCCGGCGCGCCCGCCACCGACTTCGACGTGCTCTCCGAGTTCCTCTTCGACGACCGGGCGGGCTACGACGCGATGCTCGCCGCCTATGCCGACCCCGCGACGGCCGCCCGCATCGCCGCCGACGAGGAGAACTTCCTCGACCGCTCCCGCACCCGCATGCACGTGGTGGAGGTGCACACCACCGACTGCTGACGGCCGCCGGCGGCTCACCCCACCCGCACCGGATCGATCTGCACCCGCACCGCCCCGGGCACCCGGTGCGAGCTGAACGCCGCCTGCGCCAGCGCGAGCGCCCGCGAGAGCGCGGGGCCGTCGCGCCGCGCCACGCGCAGCAGCATCCGCTCCGCCT
This sequence comes from uncultured Mycobacteriaceae bacterium, assembly GCA_964507655.1. Taxonomy (GTDB): domain Bacteria; phylum Actinomycetota; class Actinomycetes; order Mycobacteriales; family Mycobacteriaceae; genus Tomitella. The sequence goes on from CAZDSL010000547.1 coordinate 1,626, forward strand.
CGGCGGCGGGCTCGTGCTCGGCACGCCCGCCGGAAGGCATGCGCACACCCGGCGGCAGCGGCACGGGGCCCAGCGTCTCGGTGCCGGCCGGCAGCGCGGCGAGCTCGAGGAAGGCGGTGAGCGCGTCGGGGGCGCCGTCGACGGCGGCGATGCGCACGGCCGGCGGGAAGTGCACCTCGCGGCGGCCTTCCAGCTCGGCGCGCGCGTGGCCCACCGGGTCCCAGCGGATGAGCG
>CAZDSL010000548.1:0-1857 GCA_964507655.1 uncultured Mycobacteriaceae bacterium
GCCGGACGGCCCGGTGTGCCACGGGCATCGGCCTCCCGCAGACGGGCGCCGCGCACCCGCTCAGAGCACCACCGACCACCCGCGCGGTGAACGCCGCAGCCGCAGCGCCGCCAAGGGCCGCGCCTCGAACCGCCAGAAGGCCGGCGCCGGCAGCTCCAGCGCCGCCACCGCGACGGCGCGCGCCACCGCCGGGTGGGTGACGGCCACGGTGCGCGCCGCAGCCTCCTCCGGGCCCGCGCCCCGTCCGCCGAGGCCGTCCAGCCACGCGCCCACGCGGGCGAGCAGCTGGGACGGCGACTCGCCGCCGGGCGGGGCGAAGTCCGGGTCGCCCAGCCACCGCCCCAGATCCCCGGGGTCGATCGCGTCCAGGCCCGCGCCGGCCCAGTCGCCCGGATCGAGCTCGCGCAGCGCCGGCTCGACCGTGTACTCCGCGCCGAAGCGCGCCGCGGTGCTGCGCGTGCGCGCCTCGGGCCCGACGACTACGCGGCCGGCCCGCGCGAACACTCCGCCGAGCGCGGCGGGGGTCTCCCGCACCGGCTCGATCGGCTCGTCCGCGGGGAACCGGGCCGCCCGCATCGCGGCGGTCATCGCGTGGACGACCACCACCAGCTCCGTCACGCGGGCTCCGGCACCCGTGCGCCGACGGTGCCGCGGCGCAGCGTCAGCCGGTGCAGCAGCTCGCCGCCGGCCAGCCCGATGGTCAGCCACAGGATCAGCTGCGCCGCCACCGAGTACAACCGGAAGCCGTAGAGGTCGTCGGCGCCGAAGCCCGGGAACACGAGCGCGCCCGCGGCATCGGTGAGCGGTTTCGGCGTCTCGGTCGCCGCACCCGGCGGGTTGCCGGCCAGGCTGCCGAACGACGGCATCGCGGCGAATGCGACGGCCGAGCCGGCCACCACCACCGCCGCGCCGCACAGCATCGCGTACCAGCCGCCGATGCGCGGGGCCACCGCGTGCCCGATGATCCAGCCGGACAGCACCAGCGCCGACGAGACCGCCACCAGCAGCAGGTACAGCCCGCCGCGCTCGGAGATGGTGTCCGCATTCCCCACCGCCGGCGGGTCGGCCGGGTATTTGATGGCCGGGATCAGGTAGACGCCCAGGAACAGCGACATGGCCACGGCCAGCGACAGCCCCCGCGGGGTCATCGTCCGCAGCCTGGGCGCGGCCACGCAGTAGGCCACCGCGAACAGCGCGCCCATAGCGATGCCCACGGCGATGATCGCGACGCCGATGCCCACGTTCGCCTGGACGGCGCGGTTGAACAGCTCGCCGCCCTCCTCGTGGTGCGAGTGCTCCAGGGCGTTCGCGGCGGCGTCGCGGGCGGATTCGTAGTCGATGGCGCGGCCGATGATCGGCTCCGCGAAGATGCGCGCGAAGACGAAGGCGAGCAGGCCACCGAGGGCCCCGGCGAGTGCGCCGCGGCCGATCACGGACCCCTCCATGTCAGTGGCAGGGGAAGCCGAGGAAGTGACGGCCGTCGTGCACGAACTCGTGCACGTGCATGTCACTGCCGAAGACGGACACGGCGCCCTGGTCGACGCCCACGAAGTAGTACACGGCGATCGCGAGCGCGACGGTGGTCAGCAGCCACAGCGCGCGCCTGGAGATCGCGAGGTTGAGGTCGCCGGCCCGGGGCCCGGCGGCGTGCGGCATCACCGCATCGTTGAACGACATGACGGAGAACTCCTCACCGAGGTTTCGCGCCTCGATAGACGGGTGTGGGATGGCTCCGCCGGCGGGTCTGGCTTCACAGTGGCGCGACCGCTCCCTCACGGGATTCCGCCGGTGGCTCCGCCGGGAACGATATACCGCCCGCCCGGCCACCGTCACCGGGGCGCCGCCCCGGACCCGCCC
>CAZDSL010000549.1:0-1847 GCA_964507655.1 uncultured Mycobacteriaceae bacterium
CCGGCGAGGTCGGTGCGGGTTGTGGTGACGGTGGTGTTGACGCCGTCGGGGACGGGTGGTCGCGTCATGGGTTCCTCCATGGATTCCGGGTGGGCACGGGGTCAGCCGTCGGATCCGGAATCCACCCACGCGTCGTCGAACAGCATGATGCCGTCGGCGCTCGGGGTGATCCCGTGGACGTGGTCGCTCCAGGTGACGAGGACCTGGCCTGCGCCCAGCGTCACCAGCGGGGCCGTCTCGTTCACCAGCTCCTGCACGTCGGCGAGGGCGGCCCGCTTGTCGTCCTCGTCCGTGGCCGACTGGACGCGTTCGAGGGCGACGTCCATGTCGGGGTTCGCATATCCGAGTACGTTCGACGCCGATCCGCTGTGGAAGTTGCCGTACAGCCTGACGAACGGCGCTTCGTCCTGAACGCTCAGCCCGGAGTGGGCGATGTCGAAGTCATGGTCCACGTAGATTCCGCGGATGAAGTCGGCGATGGTGGGCGCGTACCGGATGTCCACCGTGAACCCCGCCGCCTCCAGCATCGACTCGTAGGCCAGCGCGTTCTTCTGGGTCTGGGCATCGTTGGTGGTGAAGTAGGTGAGCCTGCCGTCGTAGCCGTCGGCCTTGGCCTCGTCCAGGTACTTCTTCGCGGCCGCGGGATCGTATCCGTTCACGGGCGCATCGCTGTGCCAGGTCGACCACGATTGGAACATCGCGCTCCCGGGCATTCCCGCACCTGCTTCCGCGCGCTGGTTGTAGAGGGCGGGATCGATGGCGGCGACGATGGCCTTGCGCACCCGCAGGTCCGATGCCGCCCTGCCCTCCCGCTGATTGATCATCCCGACGGCGCCCATGTTCACCGTGTTGATGAAGCCGATGCCGCCCGCAGAGAGCGCACTCGCGATGGTGTCGGAACGGCGCAGGTACGCGGCGTCCACATCGCCGTTGCGGAGGGCGTCCAGTTTGGGCTGCTCACCCTGGATCACCGGGAACTGCACGCTCTGCAGGGGAGGCGGCCCGTCCCAGTAGCGGGGATTCGCGGTGAGCGTGAGCCGGTTCTGCGGAGCGAACTCCGTGACGACGAAGGGGCCGGCGCCGATCGCGGCGAACGATCCCGAGGCCATCGCGGACGGGGCGACGATCATGCCCGGGCCGGAGGCGAGCATGAACGGGAACTGCCGCCAGGGGCGCTTGAGCGTGAACACCACGGTGGTGGCGTCGGTGGCGCTCATGTTGTCCACCGACTCCTGCCACACCTGGGCCTGCGTGCCCTTCTCGTCGACGTAGCGCCGGATGCTCCAGATCACCGCGTCGGCATCCACCGGCGTGCCGTCGCTGAACACCGCGTCGGGCCGCAGCGAGAGCGTCCACACCGATCCGTCCGCGTCGGCGTCGAGCGAGCGGGCGAGCTGCGGCACGTACTCCTTCGTGACGGGGTCGTAGCGCATGAGCAGGTCGTAGATCGCGGCCATCTCGCTGCCGCCCGTCGATCCGCTGTCCTGACGATCGGCGGGATCGAGGCTCGTGATGCCGGAGAGCGTCGCGTAGGAGAGGGTGCCGCCCGGCGTCGGATCGGCGTCGTCGGGCTGCGTGCCGATGAAGCCGTTCGTCACCGCCTGTGCGGGGGAGTCGGATGCGTCGGAGCCCGCGCAGGCGGCCAGCGTCGCGACGGTGGCGGCGAGCGCGAGCAGGAGCGAGCCCGCGCGGATGCAGGAGCGGCGTGCCATGCCAGGCCTTTCCGGTGGTCTGGATTCGCGAAGAGCCGGGCGGCCGGGCGCCCCCCGCCGGCCCGCGGGGGGGGTAAAGCCGGGGAAAAGGGGGCCGCCCCCGCCGGGGGGGCCCCCCGGGCGGGGGGGGCCCGG
>CAZDSL010000550.1:0-1839 GCA_964507655.1 uncultured Mycobacteriaceae bacterium
TCACCGCTCCGGGAACCTCAGCGCATTGGCCCACAGCCTCGTGAGCGTGTGCACCAGCGCGTCGAACGTCGCCTCGTCCACCTCGGCCTCGCCGACGGCCACCGTGGAGTCGGCCCCCTCGAGCCCCTCCCCGAACCCCAGCACGCTGTAGGCGACGCGGCTGACCATGCTCGACAACGCCCGCGACGCCAGCATCGGGTCGAGCGTCGCGTCGGCGACACCCCGGCGTTGCAGGTCGGCGATGCTGCGGGCATTGCGCGCGATGAACACCTCCGCCCGCCGGTGCCGCAGCTCCCGGAACGCCGGGTCGACATTCGCCACCTGCTCCATCAGCACCATGAGCTTGACGTTGGCGCGGTAGCTCTCCAGGTACGCCCTGTTGGCGGCCTCGAGCACGGCGTACGGATCCTCCGGGTCGGCCACCCGCCGTACCCCGGGGTGCAGCATCGCGTCCTGCGCCTGCTCCAGCACGGCCGCGAACACCTCTTCCTTACTGCGGAAATAGGTGTAGAAGGTGCCCGTGGAGCAGCGCGCCTCCGCGGTGATGTCGGTGAGCCGTGAGTTCAGGAAACCGTCGCGCTCGAACACGGTGCGCGCCGCGGCGATGAGCGACGCCCGCGTGCGCGCCCCCCGCGCCGTGACCGGCGGCTCGCGCAGCAGCTCCGGCGCCGCCATCGACGGCGGCTCGGCCTGGTCGTCGGCGGGAACACGCTCCATGCCGCAGTTATACTTGAATCCGACCTCAAGTTCAAGCACCTGCGGCGCGGAAACCGTCAGGTCAGCGTCACCCCGCCGTCCACGGCGATGGTCTGCCCCACCACGTATCCGGCGGCATCGGACGCCAGCCACACCGCCGTGGCCGCGAGCTCCTGCGGGTCGCCCATGCGCCCCAGCACCACCCGCGGCATCATCGCCTCCAGGTACCCGGGCTTGTACCCGTCCGTCATCTCCGACTGGAAGAACCCGGGCGCGATCGCGTTGACGCGGATGCCCTTGCGCCCGCCCCACTGCTGCGCCAGGTCGCGGGTGAGCCCGATGACGCCCGCCTTGCTCGCCGAGTACGCCGCCTGCGGCAGCCCCGCCGTGGTGAGGCCCAGCACCGACGAGATGTTGACGATCGCGCTGCCCGGCTTCATCACCTTCCCGCACGCCTGCGCCGCCCAGTACGCCCCGTTGAGGTTGACGTCGATGACCTGCCGGAACTGCTCGGGCGTCTCGTGCGTCGCCGGCACCGCGGTGCCGATGCCCGCGTTGTTGACCAGCACGTCCACCCGGCCCAGCTCGTCCATCGCCGCGGCCGCCATCGCGGTGCACTGCTCGGGATCGGCCACGTCGGTGCCCACGCACACCGCCCTGCGCCCCACCGCCCGCACCAGCGCCGCCGTCCCCTCGAGCCGGTCGGCACGCCGCGCGGCCAGCACCACGTCGGCGCCCGCCTCGGCGAACGCGCGCGCAAACGCGACCCCCAGCCCCGAGGACGCGCCGGTGACCACGGCGACGCGGCCGTCGAGCCGGAACCTGTCGAGAACGCTCATCGCTGGACTACCTCCGGGTTCGGGACGGGCCTGGGCGCGCACGCCGATTCGCGCACCGCCCGGCCCGGCGCTGCCGGACCCGACGCTACAGTGCCGCCCGTCACAGCCACTCGGGGTCCAGGTCGAGCGTGGTGCGGTCGAGGCTCTCGAGCAGGTCGAACTGCGGCCCCGTGCGCGGCAGCTCGTAGCGGAAGAAGTACCGCGCCGCCGCCCGTTTGCCCTCGTAGAACGCCCCCTCGCCGCAGGCCAGCACCTGTTCGAGCCACATCCACGCCACCACCACGTGCCCCGCCGCCTCCAGATA
>CAZDSL010000551.1:0-1834 GCA_964507655.1 uncultured Mycobacteriaceae bacterium
CGGTGCGCGTGCTCCGGCAGGTGACCCTCGACGACGCCGCCGCGGCCGACGAGCTGTTCAGCATCCTCATGGGCGAGGACGTCGACGCGCGCCGCAGCTTCATCACCCGCAATGCCAAGGACGTGCGCTTCCTCGACGTGTGATCCCGCGCGGCGCCCGCCGCGCCGTCGCCGCCGCACCGTCACCGCTGTGCCCCACTCCGCGCCGCGCCCCCGATCCGCACAGGTTCGCGGGCGCGGCGCGTCGGCGCAACCGGGGCGCGAACCGGGCGTTCGCACCTGGTGAGCGCCTACCGTGTGATCCATGACCGGACACTGGAGGACCACGTCGATCGGCGCGCACGATTTCGCGAGCCCGCCCACGGACCGATGGCTGGAGGACTACACCACCGGCGCGGTGTACGAATACGGGTCTATCGCGCTCAGCGAGCAGGACATCCTGCAGTTCGCCGCGCAGTACGACCCGCAGTCGATCCACACCGATCCGGACGCGGCCCGTAGCGGGCCGTTCGGGGGGATCATCGCCAGCGGGTGGCAGACGGCCGCGGTGTTCATGCGCATGTTCGCCGACAATTTCCTCACCGCCGTCGGCAGCCTCTCGTCGCCCGGGCTCGATGAACTGCGCTGGACGGCGCCGGTGCGTCCCGGCGACGCCCTGCGGATCCGGGTGACGATCGAGGACGCGCGGCGTTCACGCACCAAGCCCGACCGCGGCATCGTCCACACGCTGTGCGAGATGTTCAATCAGGACGGCACGCTGGTCCTGTCGCTGCGCGCGATGAACCTCATCGCGGCGCGCCCGGAATGAGCCGCCGCGGGGTTTCACGTGAAACCCCGCGGCCGGCCGCCGTGGTCACCGGGTGAGACTGAGGTCACACGGGCGGGCGATCCGTCGCACAATGTGGATCGGTGCGGCCATCGGGGCGGCGCCGTTCCGATGTCCGAAGGGGGATCCGCCCACATGGAACGCACCGAATTCGTCTCCGCGGTCGACGGCCTGCGGCTGCAGGCCTACCACTGGCCGAACGAGAACGCCAAGGCCACCGTGCAGATCGCACACGGTCTGGCCGAGCACGCCCAGCGGTACGACAGGCTCGCCCGCGCCCTCGTCGCGGCGGGGTACGACGTGTGGGCGCACGACCATCGCGGCCACGGCGCATCCGTGGGCGGCGACGTGGAACTCGGCGGTTTCGGCGCGGCGGGCTGGCGCGCCCTCGTCGCCGATCTCGTGCAATTCAGCGGCATCGTGGCGGACGCGCGCCCGGAGCTGCCTCACTTTCTTGTGGGGCATTCGATGGGGTCCTTCGCCGCGCAGTTTGCGCTCCTCGACCATTCGGCGCTGTATCGGGGTGTCGCGCTGAGCGGCACGACGGCGCTGGACCTTGCGGCGCAGGCGATGCCGGAGCCCGGGACGGCCGCGGCGGAGGACGCGAACCTCGACGCGTACAACGCCGGCTTCGAGGGCGACACCGGCTACGAGTGGCTGAGCCGGGACGCCGACGAGGTGGCGAAGTACGTGGCCGACCCGCTGTGCGGTTTCGACGTGCGCCCGGAGGTGCTGCCGGAGATCTTCGCCGGCGGCGCCCGCACCGCCGACCCCGACGCGCTGGCGGCGATCACGCCGGGCGTCGCGCTACTCGTCGTCAGCGGCGCGGACGATCCGCTGGCGGGCACCGGATTCATGCCCACGACGGTGGCCGATCGCTACCGCGGCGCCGGCGTGGAGGACGTGGAGCTGACGCTCTACCCGGGCGCGCGCCACGAGGTCTTCAACGAGACCAACCGCGATGAGGTGACCGCGCGGCTGGTCGGGTGGCTCGACGCGCGGGTGTGAG
>CAZDSL010000552.1:0-1831 GCA_964507655.1 uncultured Mycobacteriaceae bacterium
CGCGCGCACGCCGCGGCTGACCTCCCGCGCACACGCGACGCCGCCGGCGCCCCTCCCCTCGAGGGGCGCCGACGGCGTCCTCGGCCGCGCCCCCATGCTGCGGAGGCGCGGCCGTCCTGCGGGCCTAGCGGCCGGGCAGGTAGCTCATCGCCTTGATGGCCACCGGCAGCGCCTTGGCCCACGCCTTGGGCGGCATCCACGACGGGCCCGCCATGCCGGTGATGCGCTGCGTGGCCACCGTCTGCGCCTCGGTGTACTTGAGCAGGCCGTCGGCGCCGTGCCGCCGCCCCACGCCCGAGACGCCCATGCCGCCCATCGGCGCCGCCGTGCTGCCCCATGCGGGCGCGTAGCCCTCGTCGACGTTGACGGTGCCCGAGCGCAGCCGCCGCGCGATCGCCTCGCCCTCGGCGTGCGAGGCCGCCCACACGCTGGCGTTGAGGCCGTACTCGGTGGCGTTGGCCAGCTCCACCGCCTCGTCGACGCTCTGCACCGGGTACACCGACACCAGCGGGCCGAAGGTCTCGTTGCCCGCGCACTCCATCTCGCCCGTGACGCCCGAGAGCACCGTGGGCTCGAAGAACAGGGGGCCCAGGTCGGGGCGCGCCTTGCCGCCCGCCACCACGGTGGCGCCCTTCGCGACGGCGTCCTCCACGTGCCGGGTGACCGTGTCGAGCTGGCTCTGCGAGATGAGGCTGCCCATCTCGATGCCGAACGCGTAGCCGGGGCCCAGCGTCATCTCCTGCACCCGGCGGCCCAGAACGCGCGTGAACTCGTCGGCCACGGCCTGCTCCACGTAGATGCGCTCGATCGAGATGCACAGCTGGCCCGAGTTGGAGAAGCACGCGCGGGTGGCGGCGTCGGCGACCTTGCGCAGGTCGGCGCCCGCGGTGACGATCATGGCGTTCTTGCCGCCCAGCTCCGCCGAGTAGCCGATGAGGCGGCGCCCGGCCTGCTCGGCCAGGTGCCGGCCGGTGGCGGTGGAGCCGGTGAACATGAGGTAATCGGTGTTCTCCACGAGCGCGGTGCCCACCACCGAGCCGGGGCCCGGCACCACGGCGAACAGCTCGCGCGGCAGGCCCGCCCGGTAGAGCAGCTCGACGCAGGCGAGGGCGCAGTACGGGGTCTGGCTGTCGGGCTTGAGCACCACGCCGTTGCCGGCCATGAGCGCGGCCACGGCGTCGGACACCGCGAGCGTCATGGGGTAGTTCCACGGCGAGATGACGCCGACGACGCCCTTGGGCTGGTGGTGCACGGTGGTGCGGGTGGCGCCGGGGATCATGCCGGGCACGCGGCGCGAGCGCAGCGCCTTGGGGCCGGTGCGCGCGTAGTACCGGGCCGTCATGGCGATGTCGAGCACCTCCTCGAGCGCCGACGCCCGCGACTTGCCCGTCTCCGCCTGCGCCATGTCCATCAGCGCGTCGCGGTGGGTGAGGATCATGTCGTGGTAGCGGAAGAACACCTCGGCGCGCTGGGCCGGCGTGCGCAGCGCCCACATGCGCTGGGCCTCGCGGGCGCGGGCGACGGCGGCGACGGCGTCCTCCGCGGTGCCGACGGGGATCGTGGCCAGCGCGCGGCCGGTGAACACCTCGGTGACCTCGCGGGTGGGGCGCTCGGCGGCGGCGTCGATGGCGACGAGCTGGGCGAGACGGGAGAACGTCTCCCTCGTGGGCGCAGGCATGGTTCCCCTCCAGAAGCAACGGGTTGACGCGCCTCACACTACCCGCGGTCACAGACACGAGACAGGCCCGCGCCGCGGCGTCGTAACGTGGGGCTTGACCCTCACGCGACGTAAGGCCGCATCGTGGACGACGTGAACGATCGCACCGCTCCT
>CAZDSL010000553.1:0-1831 GCA_964507655.1 uncultured Mycobacteriaceae bacterium
AGCGGCCCGGCGGCGCGCTGGTGGGCGCCCGCTCCCGCCTCGGCCGCGGCGGCCAACCGCTCGTAATGCGTGCGCGCGGCCTCCACGTCGGCGGCCAGCAGTGTGGCCCGCTCACCGGTGGGCAGGTGCGCGTACGGCTCGTCGGCGAACGGTGCATCGTGGCGGGCGGCCGCCAGCTCGTCCACTTCCGCCTCCGCCGGGGCGGGGATACTCGAGTCGTGCGGCCGCCAGCCGTCGTCGGCCGGGTCGGGCGGCAACATCTCGGGGTCGACCGGAATATCGGCATCCGACGGCTGCCAGTCGGCGGCGGCCTCGGCTGCGACGTGGTGCTCGGCGCGGGCCAGCTCCGCGTCGTGCGGGCGGCCACCGTCCTCGGGCCACCGCCCCGCAATGGTGGCGGTAGCTTCCTCTCCTGCCGGATCGCCCGGCTCAGAGCCGGGATCGGGCTCATGCACGGGGGTGTGGTCGACGATTGCCTCAACACGCCAGGCCAGGCTCCGCGCGTAGTCGCGGCCGGGGTCGGCGGCGTCGTCCTGCCCGGCGGTGAGCATTGCGTCGGCGATCGCCAGCAGGTCGCCCGGCGCCCACCGCCCGGGGTCGGCGGCGTCGATCGCCGCGGCCAGGCGCGTGTAGGCCGGGTCCGAGCGCACGATGTCGGCCCGTACCGGGCCGAAGACCCGGTCTAGCTCGCCGTCCCATACGGGCCGCTGCACGCCGCCCGCAGCAGGCTGATCGAGTCGCCCGGCCAGGCGCCACCACAGCGCCGCCGCCGGCATGTCATCCGGGAGCGGGCGTGCGCTGACCGCTGCCGCGGCCAGAGCGTGTACGTCGACGCCGGCGCGGCGTGCGGCGGTGAACCGCTCGGCCAGGTCCGGCCAGAACGGATCGTCGCGCAGGCGTGGTGCGATCTTCTCGGCCAGCGGCGCCCACCGCGACACATGCCCGGCGGGCGACCCGAGTACGGCCTCGCACCGGGTGTCGAGAACCTGCTGCTCGCGGCGGTCGGCGACCGCGTACTGCGACGGCCCGGTGGGGCGGCGGTCGGCGTCGTCGATGCCGTGGGCGGCGCGCCACACCGCGAGTTCGCCGGTGATGCGGTTCTCGCCGGCCGCGGCGAGAGGGCCGGCCCAGCGGGGTGCCGTCTCCGCGTCCCACGCCTGCGCGTCGGTGCGCACCTGGGATGCCAGGTGTTGCACGTGCTCGGCCCGCCGGATCAGGTACTCGCCCCATTCAGGCTTACCGGCCAGGGCCTCCGGCAGCGCCGGTAGCCACGGCAACGGCCCCGGACGCGCCGAGCGCGTGCCCTTCGTGCGGCCCTGTCCGGTCGGGTCGATGCGCCAGCCGAGCACGGCGGCCGGGTTCTCGGCGCTGGACAGCTCCCGCCCGCGGGCGGCTTCCGCAAGTACGTCGGACGGGTTCTGGTCACCGGCCACGGCGATGATCGCCAGGCGTTTGCGCAGCACCGGGTAGGCGTCGTCGTCGAGGATGCGCGGATCGATCTTCCCCGCTGCCTTGTCGATGTCATCCAGACCGTCGCCGAGGTGGGCCTCGGCGGCCATACCGACGGCGTCGGCGTAGGCGCCGGCAGCCTGGGCGAGCCGGGTGCGCGGGTCGGCGGCGTCCCGGTCAGTGGTAGTGGCGGACTTTTCTGCCCCGTCGCGGGCGATCACGTCGGCGAGCAGGTCGGTGCCGGTTGGTGGCAGCAGTGTCGCGCGGTGGACGGCGGTTTCGGGGTCGCCGTCTCCCGGAGCAGTGAAGTAGATGTGGTTCTCGCCTCGGCCGCGTGTGAGGGCCACGTAGGCCAGTTGCCGCGACTCGGCGCCGGTGGCGA
>CAZDSL010000554.1:0-1825 GCA_964507655.1 uncultured Mycobacteriaceae bacterium
TTGCTGCGGTCATTCGTTAATCACTTCCTGCGCTCGCGGCCAGCGCGTTGGCGCCGCCGACGATCTCGCTGATTTCCTGGGTGATCTGGGCCTGGCGTGCCTGGTTGGCCTCCCGCGAGAGGACGTTGACCAGATCGTTTGCGTTGTCGGTTGCCGCCTTCATCGCGGTGCGGCGCGCCGCCGACTCGGACGCGGCCGCGTCGAGCAGCGCCGCATAGATGCGGGTGTTGATGTACTTCGGCAGCAGCGCCGACAGCAGCGCCTCGGCCTCGGGCTCGAAGTCGTAGCCCGCGCTGGGCTCGTCCGTGGCCTGCCGCTTGTCGGAGAGCATGTCGTCGCCGAGCTCGACCAGCTCCTCGCGCACCTCCACCTCCAGCGGCGCCATGCGGCGCACCTGGGGGGTCTGGGTGAGCATGGAGACGAACTGCGTGTAAACGATGTGCAGCTCGTCGACGCCGGCCACGGTGCCCTCGCCATCGGCGGCCGGCACCTCGCCCTCCGAGCCGGCCAGGAACAGATCGACCAGGTGCCGGCCCGCGCCCGCGGTGTCGGAGTACTTGGGCTGCTGCGAGAAGCCCGACCACGCGCCGGCCAGCGAGCGGCCGCGGAACGTGTAGTACCCGATGCCCTTGCTGCCCATCACGTAGAGGGCGACGTCCTTGCCCTCGCTGCGCAGCAGCTGGGTCAGCTCCTCCGCCTCCTTGATGACGTTGGAGTTGTAGCCGCCGCACATGCCGCTGTCGCTGGTCACCACCAGCACCGCCGCACGCCGCGGGTTCTCGCGCTCGTTGAGCAGGGGGTGATCGAGCGCCGCCGACGCGCTGGCCAGCTCCGAGAGCACCTTGGTGATCTCCACCGAGTACGGCTTGGAGGCGGCGACCCGCGCCTGCGCCTTGGTGATCCGCGAGGTGGCGATGAGCTCCTGCGCCTTGGTGATCTTCTTGGTCGAGTTGACCGATTTGATCCGCGAGCGCAGCTCGCGCAGCGTTGCCATCAGCCGGTCACACTCCCCTCACTTCTGGTAGGGACACCGATCATCGCCATCACCGGGTGACCGTCTTGCGGTTGACCGTGACGGTCTCCTGGTCGACGGCCTCGGGGGCGAGCGCGTCGGCGGCGGCCTCGTTGACCACGCGGCTGCCGTCGGAGGCGATGAAGCCCTGCTTGAAGGCGTTGGTCGCGTCGACCAGCTGCGTGGCGGCGTCGTCGCCCAGCACCGTGCCGCCCTCGATCGACGCGAAGGCGCCGGCGGCGTTGCGGTGCAGGTCGTCGAGCAGCTCGCCCACGAAGCGGCGGATGTCGCCCGCGGGCACCGAGTCGAACAGGCCCTCGCCGGCGAGGTAGATCGAGACGATCTGGTCCTCGACCGCCACCGGACGGTACTGGTCCTGCTTGAGCAGCTCCACCAGGCGGGCGCCGCGCTCGAGCTGCGCCTTGGAGGCGGCGTCGAGGTCGGACGCGAAGGCGGAGAACGCCTCCAGCTCGCGGAACTGCGCCAGATCCAGACGCAGCGAACCCGAGACCTTCTTCATGCCCTTGGTCTGGGCGGCGCCGCCGACGCGGGACACCGAGATGCCGACGTCGATGGCGGGGCGGATGCCGCGGTTGAAGTAGTCGGAGTCCAGGAACACCTGGCCGTCGGTGATCGAGATGACGTTGGTGGGGATGTACGCCGAGACGTCGCCCGCCTTGGTCTCGATGATCGGCAGGCCGGTCATCGAGCCGCCGCCCAGGTCGTCGGACAGCTTCGCGCAACGCTCCAGCAGGCGCGAGTGCAGGTAGAAGACGTCGCCCGGGTAGGCCTCACGGCCCGGCGGACGGCGCA
>CAZDSL010000555.1:0-1819 GCA_964507655.1 uncultured Mycobacteriaceae bacterium
CGCCGCACCCGCGGTGGCGCGCCCCGAGCTGGCCAACCTCCCGGGCACCACCCAGAAGGCCAACCGGATCCGGCAGATCACCGCGATCAAGACGCTCGAGGCCCTGCAGACCACGGCCCAGCTCACCCAGACCCACGAGGTCGACATGAGCCGCATCGCCGCCCTGCGTGCCCGCGCCAAGGCGTCGTTCGCCGAGCGGGAGGGCGTCAACCTCACGTTCCTGCCGTTCTTCGCGAAGGCGGCCGTGGAGGCGCTCAAGGCGCACCCCAACGTCAACGCCAGCTACGACGCCGACGCCAAGGAGATCACCTACCACGCGGCGGTGCACCTGGGCATCGCGGTGGACACGCCGCAGGGGCTGCTCTCGCCGGTGATCCACAACGCGGGCGACCTGTCGCTGGCGGGCCTGGCGCGCGCCATCGCCGACATCGCCGACCGCGCCCGGAACGGCGGCCTCAAGCCCGACGAGCTGGCCGGCGGCACGTTCACGATCACCAACATCGGCAGCCAGGGCGCGCTGTTCGACACCCCGATCCTCGTGCCCCCGCAGGCCGCGATGCTCGGCACCGGCGCCATCGTCAAGCGCCCCATGGTGATCACCGACGAGACGGGCAGCGAGTCGCTCGGCATCCGGTCGATGTGCTACCTGCCGCTCACCTACGACCACCGGCTGGTCGACGGCGCCGACGCCGGCCGCTTCGTCACCACCATCCGGCAGCGGCTCGAGGAGGGCGCCTTCGAGGCCGACCTGGGCCTGTGACCGGCACCCGCTGAGCGATAGCCCGCGCACCCGGGCACCCGTCGATACGATGGGTGCCCGGGTGCCGGCGTCGTTCGGGGCGGCGCACCGAGCGCATCCGCACCGCCGTCCACGATCCGAGGGGCCTCACCATGCGCGTCGCCGTCGCCGGCTCGTCCGGGCTGATCGGCACCGCGCTCACCGCGCGGCTGCGCACCGCGGGCCACCACGTCACCCGCCTCGTGCGCCGGCCGGCCCGCGCCGCCGACGAGACCGCGTGGGACCCCTCCTCGCGCCGCCTGCCGGCGGAGGCGCTCGCCGGCCACGACGCCGTCGTCAACCTGTGCGGTGCCGGCATCGGCGACGCCCGCTGGACGGGCGCCCGCAAGCAGCTGCTGCGCGACAGCCGCGTCGAGTCCACCGAGGTGATCGCCCGCGCGGTGGCCGCGGCCGGCGTGCCGGTGCTCGTCAACGCCAGCGCCGTGGGCTACTACGGCGACACGGGCGACACCGTCGTCGACGAGTCGGCGCCGGCGGGCCGCGGCTTCCTCGCGCAGGTCTGCTCCGACTGGGAGCACGCCACCGGCGCCGCCGCGGCCGCGGGCGCCAGGGTGGTGCTGTGCCGCAGCGGCGTGGTCCTCGCGCGCCGCGGCGGGATGCTGGCACCGCTGCGGCGCCTGTATTCGCTGGGTCTCGGCGGCAGGCTCGGCAACGGCCACCAGTACGTCTCGTGGATCACGCTCGAGGACGAGGTGCGCGCCCTCGAGTTCCTGCTCACCCGCCCCGACGCGGCGGGCCCCGTCAACGTCACCGGCCCCGCCCCGGTCACGAACACGCAGTTCAACGCGGCCCTGGCGCGGCGCCTGCACCGTCCGGCGCCGTGGATCGTGCCGCCGATCGCGCTGCGGATCGTGCTGGGCGAGTTCGCCGACGAGGGGCTGCTCGCCGGCCAGCGGGTCATCCCGTCGGCCCTCGAGGGGTGGGGGTTCGATTTCCGGCACGGGTCCATCGGAGGGGCCCTCGACGCGGTCGGATGACCTGGCGGGGCACAGCGGTCGGATGACCTGGCGGGGCACAGCG
>CAZDSL010000556.1:0-1813 GCA_964507655.1 uncultured Mycobacteriaceae bacterium
CTGCTCACCAGCGGCGGCGACAACGTCAAGTTCGGCGAGGCCGCGTCGGGGGTGAGGGTGTTTGGCGCACAGCCTCTGCCCAACCCGTCGGTTACCGAGTGGACGCCCCCCAACGGCGTGTACCTGCTGCTGGGCACCTGCACCGAGGTCAGCGGTAGCAACATCCTGAGCATCATCCGGGCGATCGCCAGCGGCGACTTCTCCGCGATCCTCGGTGACCTTGCCGAGAACCTCACCTTCCAGCCGGTGATCGTGCCCAACGGCATCGGCAGCATCGCGCCGGCGGCCGACTTCGGCAGCATGGCGCTCCAAGCCGGCAGCGCCATCATCGCCGACCAGATCGGCGGCTGACCGCACCGCGCCACCCGAGCCCCGCGCCGATCGTTTCGGCACGGGGTCCGGTGCTGTCCGGGTTGTGTTGCGGAGCTCCCGGGCCGCATCCGCCTGCAGCTCCCGCCGGATCGGGGCGGAATCCGGCGGGAGCTGCAGGCGATAGGGGCGGTCGCCGGCTCGGGTGCGGGCTTCGGCCGGGCGGATGCGCGGTGAGTGCCGGTGTCGGGCAGCATGGGCGGCATGGGGGAACGAGGGGGGCGGGCGTTTGCGCGCGCCCACAGTGGACTGAGCGACCGGCGGCTGCGTGAGCATCAGGTGCGGCTGCTGCGGGGTGTATACGCCGAGCCGGGCACGCAGCCCACGGCGCGTGTCATGGCGGAGGCGGCGTGGCTGTACGGCCAGGGCCGGGGCGTGCTGGGCGGGCGGTCGGCCGCGGCCGTGTGGGGCGTGAGGTATCTGGACGAGCGCCGGCCGCGGGCCCGTGCCGAGCCGTCGGCCGGCCCCTATAGCTACCGCGAGCACGAGTGGGATTCGTACGAGTACTTCGATCCCGAGCCGCCCGTGCTCATCCGGCCACGGTCCGCGAGTGCTCGTCCGGCGCCGGGGATCAGCATCTGGTCGGCCGACCTGCCCGTACACGAGGTCGCGACGGTGCGGGGCATGCGCGTGACGACTCCGGCGCGTACCGGTTTCGATCTGGCGCGCCGGCCGGCGTCGGCTGCTCGGGGCTGGGATGCCAGCTCGGACGAGGACTTCACGCGCCGGCTGGTCATCCTCGACGCGTTGTGCCGCGCCACGCGCATCGACTCCGCGGCGATCGGGGCGGTGGCGGCGGCGCACCCGCGTGCGGCCGGTGGCGACAGGGTGCGGGAGGTGCTGCCGCTGGTGGACGGGGGTGCCGCCTCGCCGCCGGAGACGCGGCTGCGGTTGCTGCTGCACCGGCGCGGCTATCCGCGCCCGCGCACGCAGTATCCGGTGCTCAACGAGTATGGGGTGCTGCACGCGCACGTGGATCTGGCGTGGCCGCAGTGGAAGGCCGGTATCGAGTACGACGGCGACTGGCATCGGCGCTCCGAGGACAAGAGGTCGTCGGATGCGGTGCGTTATGCGGAGTACCGGTCGATCGGCTGGGATGTGCTGATCGTCGACAAGCATCTGCTGTTCACGATGCAGGCGGTGATGCTGGGGTTCGTCGACGACATGTTCGCGCGGGTGGGCGCAGTGTGGTGATGGGCGAGCGGTGCTATCGGGCCGCATCCGCCTGCAGTAACCGCCGGATCGGCGCGGATTCCGGCGGTTACTGCAGGCGCTGGGCCGGGCCCCGGTCAGGCGCTTGCGGCGGCTGGGCCGGGCGGCCGCGCGGTGAGACCCGGCAGCAAGCGGCGCGGCGACGCTGGAGCCGCCGCCGCGCCGCGCGCCCCTGCTAGGCCCCTGCGCTGGTGTAGCCGGCCGGCATGAGCACCGACTTGAGCTCGCAGAA
>CAZDSL010000557.1:0-1813 GCA_964507655.1 uncultured Mycobacteriaceae bacterium
CGCGCCCGCCGCTCCCCGGCGCGGCGGCACCTCCTCCGCGGCGCACGTGCGCCGGCGCGTGGAGACGGCCCTGCGGCTGGTGCTCGAGGTGCTCGACCGGCGCCGCCGCCCGCAGCATCTGGCCCCGTTCGCCGATGCGGTGGTGGTCGACGCCGCGGCGCGGCTCGCCCGCACCGGCCCGCCCGGGCACGCGCTGGGTGCCGCGGCGCTCCGGCGCATCCACATCACCGCCGCCGGGGCGGACGCGGCCGAGGTGTGCGCCACCTATGAGCGCGGGCGCCGCACGCTCGCCATCGCCGGGCGGTTCGAGGCGCGCGGCGGCACGTGGGTGTGCACGGCCCTGCACCTGGCGTGAGACGGCGCGGGGGCGGCATCGCGTGCGATGCCGCCCTCGCGCCGGTGCGCCCGCCCCGCGGCGCGCGCCCACCGGGCCCTGGCGTCTACCGGGCCTGTGCCGCGCCCTTGCCCTTGCCCTTCTTCTTGCCCTTCTTGGCCTTGGCGCGCTGCTCGGCGCGGCGCTCGCGGCGGGTGCCGGCGGCGGCGTCCGGCTTCTCGTTCTTCACCTCGGCGTCGCCCTGCTCGGAGGGGCCCGAGTAGCTCAGCGCCCGGGCCTGCTCGTCGGCGAGGCCCTTCGCCTGCACCGTCGGCGCGGCCGCCGGGGCCGCCGCGGCCGGCCCGGCGGGAGCCTGCCCCTGGCCCGCGGCCTGGGTGGTGGGCTCCACCGTGACGTTGAACAGGAAGCCCACCGACTCCTCCTTGAGCGCGTCGAGCATGCCCTGGAACATGTCGAAGCCCTCGCGCTGGTACTCCACCAGCGGGTCGCGCTGCGCCATGGCGCGCAGCCCGATGCCCTCCTTGAGGTAGTCCATCTCGTAGAGGTGCTCGCGCCACTTGCGGTCGAGCACCTGCAGCAGCACGCTGCGCTCGATCTGGCGCATCGCGCCCTCGCCGCCCATCGCCTCGATCTCGGCCTCGCGGGCGCGGTAGGCCCGCTGCGCGTCGGCCAGCAGCGCCTCCTTGAGCTCGGCGGCGGAGAGGTCGTCGCGCTCGCCCGTCGTGGCCTCGCCGGTGAGGTCCTTGTGGTCGACGCCCACGGGGTAGAGCGACTTGAGCGCCGTCCACAGCCCGTCGAGGTCCCAGTCCTCCACGTAGCCGTCGGCGGTGGCGCCGTCGACGTAGGCGGAGACGACGTCGTTGATCATGTGCTCGATCTGGCCCTCGAGGTCTTCGCCCTCGAGGATCCGGCGGCGCTCCTCGTAGATGACGGTGCGCTGCTGGTTCATCACCTCGTCGTACTTGAGGACGTTCTTGCGCATCTCGAAGTTCTGCTGCTCGACCTGCGTCTGCGCCGTCTGCACGGCCTTGGCGACCATGTTGGAGTCCAGCGGCATGTCTTCGGGCATGTTCAGGCGGGTCATGATCGACTCGACGGCCGCGCTGTTGAACCGGCGCATCAGCTCATCGCCCAGCGACAGGTAGAAGCGCGACTCGCCCGGATCGCCCTGGCGGCCTGAGCGTCCACGCAGCTGGTTGTCGATACGCCGCGACTCGTGCCGCTCGGTGCCCAGCACGTAGAGCCCTCCGGCGTCCTTGACCTTCTCGGCCTCGGTCTTCACCTGTTCCTTGATGCGTCCGATGGTCTCGTCCCAGGCCTTCTCGTACTCCTCCGGCGATTCGACCGGGTCCAGACCCTGGGCACGGATCTCCAGGTCCGCGATGATGTCCGGGTTGCCGCCCAGCACGATGTCCGTTCCGCGTCCGGCCATGTTGGTGGCGACGGTGATGGCGCCCTTGCGGCCGGCCTGCGCCACGA
>CAZDSL010000558.1:0-1812 GCA_964507655.1 uncultured Mycobacteriaceae bacterium
TCCTTGCCGGTGAGCCGCCCGGAGGCGGGCTCCACCACGATCGCGCCCCGGGAGCGCAGCGTCGCCGCGTTGGCCTGGGTCGCCGGGTGCTCCCACATCTCGGTGTGCATCGCGGGCGCGAACACGACCGGGCAGCGGGCGGTGAGGAGCGTGGCGGTGAGGAGGTCGTCGGCGCGGCCGTGCGCGGCCCGCGCCATCAGGTCGGCCGTGGCCGGGGCGATGACGACGAGGTCGGCCTGCTGGCCCAGGTGCACGTGCGCCACCTCGGGCACGTCCTCGAACACCCCCGTGCGGACGGGGTTGCCCGAGAGCGCCTCGAAGGTGGCGGCGCCCACGAACCGCAGCGCGGCCTCGGTGGGCACCACGCGCACGTCGTGGCCGGCCTCGGTGAAGTGCCGGATGACCGAGCACACCTTGTACGCGGCGATGCCGCCGCCGACCCCGACGACGACCCGCCGCGGGGCCGGCTGCCGCGTGCTCACTCGCCTTCGGTGTGCTCGAGGAGGTCGGCGTGGATCTCCCGCATGGCGATGGAGAGGGGCTTCTCCTGCAGCCCCGGCTCCACCAGCGGCCCGACGTACTCGAGGATGCCCTCGCTGAGCTGGTTGTAGTAGTCGTTGATCTGCCGCGCGCGCTTGGCCGCGAAGATCACCAGCGCGTACTTCGACGAGACCCGCTCGAGCAGCTCATCGATGGGCGGGTTGGTGATGCCCAGCGGGGTGTCGTACGGCCGCACGGTCTCGGTAGCCGTGGAATCGCCTGCATCGACCTTGCTGCTCACTCGTCAATCTCCTGACATCGCTGTGTGTGCCCGACCACCCGCGGGGGGCCGGCTGTGCGCCGGGCCGCCCCTCGGCGGGATCGCTTCAGGACCGGCCGCCGGGGCCGACCAACAATGATACCAACTCGTCGACGGCCCGGTCGACGTCGTCGTTGACCACGACGTGGTCGAACTCGTGCTGCGCGGCCAGCTCGGTGCGCGCCGTCTCCAGCCGGCGGGCCACCACGTCCTCGTCCTCGGTGCCGCGCCCGGTGAGCCGCTCCACCAGCGACTCCCAGCTGGGCGGCGCGAGGAAGACGAAGCGCGCGTCCGGCGTGCTGCGGCGCACCTGCCGCACCCCCTCGAGGTCGATCTCCACCAGCACCGGCCGCCCGGCCTCGCGGGCCTTGCGGATCGGCTCTGCCGGGGTGCCCGAGCGCTGCAGGCCGCCGTGGATGTCGGCCCACTCGAGCAGCTCGCCCTCGTCGATCATGCGCTGGAACCGCGCGGCGTCGACGAAGTGGTAGTCCACCCCGTCCACCTCACCGGGGCGCGGTGCGCGGGTGGTGGCGGAGACGCTGAAGACCAGCTGGGGCAGGCGGCGGCGCAGCTCCCGGACCACCGTCGACTTGCCGACGGCCGAGGGGCCGGCCAGTACCACCAGCCGGCCCCTCGGCGCTGCGTCGTCCGGGCGCTGCGGCACCGACCGGGTGCCGGCGTCCATCAGACTCACTCAGCGTCGAAGTCGAACTTGGCCAGAAGGGCCTTGCGCTGACGATCGCCGAGGCCGCGCAGGCGGCGGGTGGGGGCGATCTCCAGCTCGGTCATGATCTCCTGCGCCTTGACCTTGCCCACCTTGGGCAGGGCCTCGAGCAGGGCCGAGACCTTCATCTTGCCGAGGATCTCGTCGTTCTCGGCATCCTTGAGGACCTGCTTCAGGTCGGTGCCGCCGCGCTTGAGGCGCTCCTTGAGCTCCGCCCGGGCCTTGCGAGCGGCTGCCGCCTTCTCCAGAGCAGCGGCGCGCTGCTCATCGGTCAACTGGGGAAGGGCCA
>CAZDSL010000559.1:0-1809 GCA_964507655.1 uncultured Mycobacteriaceae bacterium
CGGGCGCTCGCGCGGCACCCCGCGCATCGCCAACCGCCTGCTGCGGCGCGTGCGCGACTACGCCGACGTGCGCTCCGACGGCACGGTCACCGTGGCTGTGGCGCGCGCCGCACTCGACGTCTACGACGTGGACGAGGCGGGCCTCGACCGCCTGGACCGCGCCGTGCTGGCCGCGCTGGTGCGCAGCTTCGGCGGCGGCCCGGTGGGCGTGGGCACGCTCGCCGTGGCGGTGGGGGAGGAGTCGGGCACCGTCGAGGAGGTGTGCGAGCCGTTCCTGGTGCGTGCGGGCATGATCGCGCGCACCCCCCGCGGCCGCGTCGCCACCGCCGCCGGCTGGTACCACCTGGGGCTCACGCCGCCCGAGGGGCTGGTCTACGGCGGCATCGAGGTGCGGTCGTCCGAGTAGGCCGGCCGCCGGGTGCCGGGGTGTGCAGACGGCCGGGGCGGCGCGCCGCGTGGACGCCTGTGCGGGAGGCCGGCGGCGCACGGTGGCGACAGGTGGCACACTGGAGACTCGTGCGATCACGCGCACGCAGAAGTGACGAGAGTTGGGCGAGGTCGATCGCGTGAATGGAATCCTGTTCGTTGTAATCCTGGCGGTGCTGATGGTGCCGCTGTTCCTGACCACGCGTCGTCAGAAGAAGATGATGCGGCAGACGCAGGAGACCCAGGCCAACCTCGCCGTCGGCGACGCGGTGATGACCACCGCCGGCCTGCACGGCGTGGTCGCCGCGGTGCAGGAGGGCACCGTCGATCTCGAGATCGCGCCCGGCGTGGTCACCCGCTGGGAGCGCATCGCGATCCGCGACCGCATCACCGCCGACGACGACGCGTCCGGCGAGGACTACGACTCCGACGAGTACGAGCCCGACGAGTACGGCGATGACGACCTCGAGTCGGCGGGCTTCACCGAGGAGGAGCTCGCCGGGTTCTCGGCCGACGACCTCACCCCCGAGGACTTCGCCGACGGCCCCCGCGACGACACCTCCCGCGGCGGGGCCGAGCGCGGCCCGCGGCGCGAAGGCGGCACCACCGAGCCGTAGCCGACACGCGGCAGGGGTGCGGATCACACTTTCCGTGGGGGTCGAGTAGATTTTCCTCACGGGTGTCCGCCGGTGCGCCGTCGCGGGGTGCGTCAGGCCCGGTTCGGGGCCGGGGCGCGGCGTGCCCCGGCTGAGCCAGACCACCACCGTTCATAGACCACCGAGGGGATTCGCGCGTCGTGGCGAGAAAATCCGGGCAGTTCCATCCGGCCCGCTATCTAGGGCTGTTCGGCGTCATCGTCGCCGTGCTGTACGTGCTCGTGTTCTTCACGGGCGACGGCAAGCCCACGCCCCAGTTGGGCATCGACCTGCAGGGCGGCACCTCGGTGACGCTCACCGCGCGCACCCCCGACGGCTCCACCCCCAGCGATTCCAGCCTCGACCAGGCGCGGCAGATCATCGAGTCGCGCGTCAACGGCCTCGGCGTGAGCGGCGCCAAGGTGGTCAAGGACGGCTCGAACATCGTCATCACCGTCCCCGGCAGCGACGGCGAGGCGGCCAAGAGCCTCGGCCAGACGGCCAAGCTCACCATCCGCCCGGTGCTGCAGTCGGTGCCGGTCACGGCCACGGGCGCGCCGGGGGAGCAGGCGCCCGCACCCTCGGCGCCGGCGCAGAGTCCCGCCCCCGAGGAGGCGCCCGCGCCCTCGGTGCCCGACGACACCGCACCGCAGAACCGCGTGTACCCGCTCGCGGCGCCGGAGGACGGCGCCGCCCCGGAACAGACCCCCGCGGACACCCCCGCCCCCGCGGACACCCCGGCCCCCGC
>CAZDSL010000560.1:0-1807 GCA_964507655.1 uncultured Mycobacteriaceae bacterium
GCGCCGATCCTCTGCGACGCGCACATGGTGGCCTCCGGCATCACCCGCACCCGGCTGCCCGCCGCCAACGAGGTGCTGTGCCTGCTGCGCGACCCGCGCACACCGGGCCTCGCGGCGCAGTGGGGCACGACCCGCTCGGCGGCCGCGGTGTCGCTGTGGGGCGAGCGGCTGGCCGGGGCCGTCGTCGCCGTCGGCAACGCTCCCACCGCGCTGTTCCACCTGCTCGAGCTGCTCGACGCCGGGGCGCCGCGGCCCGCCGCGATCATCGGCGTGCCGGTGGGCTTCATCGGTGCCGCCGAGTCCAAGCGCGCGCTCGCCGAGCATCCGGCCGGGATCCCCTACCTCGCGGTGCACGGCCGCCGCGGAGGGTCGGCCATGGCGTCCTCCGCCGTCAACGCGCTGGCCCGGGAGGCGGAGTGAGCACGGCGGGGCGGCTCTACGGCGTGGGCGTGGGGCCGGGCGATCCGGAGCTCATCACCCGCAAGGCGGCGCGCGTGATCGGCGAGGCCGACGTGGTGGCCTACTACTCGGGCACGCACGGCCGCTCGATCGCCCGGCGCATCGCCGGCGGCCTGGTGCCGGAGGGCGCGGTCGAGGAGAAGCTCGTCTACCCCGTGACCACCGGCCCCGCCGCGCACCCGGGCGGATACGAGGCGGCGATCGCGGAGTTCTACGATGCGAGCGCCGCGCGCCTGGCCGCGCACCTGGCCGCCGGCCGCACGGTGGTGGTGCTGTGCGAGGGCGACCCGATGTTCTACGGCTCGTACATGTACCTGCACGACCGCCTCGCCGGGCGCTTCCCCGCCGAGGTGGTGCCGGGCGTGACCAGCGTGTCGGCCGCCTCCGCCGCCGCGGCGAGTCCGCTGGTGCGGCGCGACGACGTGCTCACGATCCTGCCCGGCACCCTGCCCGTGCCCGAGCTCGCGCGGCGGCTCGCCGGCACGCACGGCGCGGCGATCATGAAGCTGGGTCGCACGTTCCCCGCGGTGCGCGAGGCACTGGCCCAGGCCGGCCGGCTCGACGACGCCGTGTACGTGGAGCGCGCCTCCACCGGCGAGGAGCGCATGCTGCCGGCCGCCGAGGTGGACGCCGACTCTGTGCCGTACTTCTCGGTGATCCTCGCGCCCGGCGACGGGGTGCGCGGCACCGCCGACCCGGGCGCGCTGACCTCGGGGGCGGCCCCGGCGCCGGCCCCAGAGGACACCCCGGCGCCGGCCGCCGAGGTGCTGGTGATCGGCCTGGGACCGGCCGGCGCGCAGTGGCTGACCCCCGAGGCCGCGGACGCCCTGGCGGGGGTGCGGCACGTGGTGGGCTACGGGCCGTACGTCGACCGGGTGCCGGTGCGCCCCGGCCAGCAGCGGCACGCCAGCGGCAACACCGTCGAGCTCGACCGCGCCCGGCTGGCCCTCGACCTGGCGCACGGTGGCGAATCCGTGGCCGTGGTCTCGGGCGGCGACGCGGGCGTGTTCGGCATGGCCACCGCCGTGTTCGAGGCCGCTGAGGCCGACCGCGCCCGGTACGGCGCCGTGCCGCTGCGTGTGCTGCCGGGGGTGTCGGCGTTCCAGGCGGTGGCGGCGCGGGCGGGGGCTCCGATGGGCGGCGACTTCGCGGTGGTGAGCCTGTCGGACCGGCTCAAGCCGTGGGAGGTGATCGAGCGCCGGCTGCGCGCGGTGAGCGCCGCCGACATGGCGCTGGCGATCTACAACCCGGCCTCGCGCTCGCGCACCGGCCAGATCGCCCGCGCCCGCGAGGTGCTGCTCGCCGAGCGCGGTGCCGCATGCCCCGTGGTGATCGGCCGCGGGGTGGG
>CAZDSL010000561.1:0-1807 GCA_964507655.1 uncultured Mycobacteriaceae bacterium
GCGAGCGGGCCGAGAACGCGCTCTCCCGCGCGCTGGCGGGCATCGACGCGGCCGACGTGCGCCCGGCGCACGCGGCCGAGCTGGCCGACGCCGACGCGCGCGTGCTCATCGCGCGGCGCTTCCACAACGACGCCGTGCGCGACACCCGCGCGCTGCAGGGCCGCCGCCTGGTGCGGTGGCTGCACCTGGGCGGCACGGCGCAGATGCCGCCCTACTTCGACATCACCGAGGAGACGCTGCGCACCGGGCCCGATGCGGCCGCGGAGCCGGAGGCGGCGGGCGCGCCCACCCCGGTCACGGTGCCCGCGCACCCGGGCGACCGGGTCTCGGCGCGCGTGCTCATCGTGGACGAGGCGGGCCGCGCGCTGCTGGCCCGCGGGCGCGATCCGCGCGGCGGCGGCGGCGCGTTCTGGTTCACCTTCGGCGGCGGCGTGGAGCCGGGGGAGACGCTGCGCGCGACGGCGGTGCGCGAGCTGTGGGAGGAGACGGGCCTGACGGTGGCCGAGTCCGACCTGCAGGGGCCCATCTGGCGCCGGCTGTCCCTGTTCCCGTGGGACGGCACGATGGTGCACTCGGAGGAGCACTTCTTCGTGCTGCGCGCCCCCGCGTTCGAGCCGCGGGCGGCGGCCCGCACCGAGCTGGAGCGCGAGGCCCTCCTGGGGCACCGCTGGTTCACCGCCGACGAGCTCGCGCACCTCGACGGCGCCGACGGCGCGCTCTACCCGCAGGACCTCGCCTCGCTGCTGCCCGACGCGCTCGGCGCCCTCGAGCGGGGCGGCGGCGCCGAGGTGCGCACCATCCGCTGAAACCCGCTGCGCCGCCGCGGAGCCAGTGCCGGGGCGCCCCCGGTGCTCGGCATAGGATGGAGTCCACCACCGTGATCACTCACCCCAGGGAGCACTTCGTGACCATCTCCGCGAACAATTCGACCAACGGTTCCGAGTCCGCTGTCGGCACCGCGCGCGTGAAGCGCGGCATGGCCGAGATGCTCAAGGGCGGGGTGATCATGGACGTCGTCACCCCCGAGCAGGCCAAGATCGCCGAGGACGCCGGCGCCGTGGCCGTGATGGCGCTCGAGCGGGTGCCCGCCGACATCCGCGCCCAGGGCGGCGTGTCGCGCATGAGCGACCCCGACATGATCGACGGCATCATCAACACGGTCAGCATCCCGGTGATGGCCAAGGCGCGCATCGGCCACTTCGTCGAGGCGCAGATCCTGCAGAGCCTGGGCGTCGACTACGTGGACGAGTCCGAGGTGCTCACCCCCGCCGACTACGCCAACCACATCGACAAGTGGGCGTTCACGGTGCCGTTCGTGTGCGGCGCCACCAACCTGGGCGAGGCGCTGCGCCGCATCACCGAGGGCGCGGCCATGATCCGGTCCAAGGGCGAGGCCGGCACCGGCGACGTCTCCAACGCCACCACCCACATGCGCAGCATCCGCGCCGAGATCGCCCGGCTCACCTCGCTGCCGGAGGACGAGCTCTACGTGGCCGCCAAGG
Source organism: uncultured Mycobacteriaceae bacterium (assembly GCA_964507655.1). Lineage (GTDB taxonomy): Bacteria > Actinomycetota > Actinomycetes > Mycobacteriales > Mycobacteriaceae > Tomitella. The sequence goes on from CAZDSL010000561.1 coordinate 1,503, forward strand.
AGCTGCAGGCGCCCTACGAGCTGGTGGCGGAGGTCGCCAAGGCCGGCAAGCTGCCCGTCACCCTGTTCACCGCGGGCGGCATCGCCACCCCGGCCGATGCCGCGATGATGATGCAGCTGGGCGCCGAGGGCGTCTTCGTCGGCTCGGGCATCTTCAAGTCGGGCAACCCGGTGCAGCGCGCCGAGGCGATCGTCAAGGCCACCGCCGCCTACGACGATCCCGACCAGCTGGCCGCCATCTCGCGCGGGCTCGGCGAGGCGATGGTCGGCATCAACGTCGACGACATCCCGGTGCCGCACCGCCTG
>CAZDSL010000562.1:0-1803 GCA_964507655.1 uncultured Mycobacteriaceae bacterium
TCCCTCACCGAGGTGGAGACGGCCGGGCTGATCATGTCGGCGAACAGCGGCGTCAGCGGGTCGGGCATCTGCTCGACGATGCTGGCGCGGGCGTACAGCGCCGTCGGGTCGGCGACCGGCCAGTCGGTCGGGGCCGGGCCGACCGGGTCGGGCAGGGCGGTGATCGGGCGGGCCTGCAGGATCGCGAAGCGCCCGTCCGCCGTCCGCGCCCACTCGATGTCCATCGGTCGGCCGTAGTGCTCGGCGATGCGGGCGCCCAGGCCGGCCAGCTCGACCGCCTCGTGACCGGACAGCACCGGTTTGTGCCGGTCGGCGTCGGGCACCGGCTCGGTCCGGGTGCCGGCGCCGGTGCGCACCGTCCGGACCCGCTTGTCGGCCACCTCGGTGGACGCCACCCGGAAGCCGTGCGGCTCGGGACGCAGCACCACCGTGTCGGGCGTGACCTCGCCGCCCACCACGGCCTCGCCCAGACCCCAGGCGGCCGAGACGACGGTCTCGTCGCGTCGTCCGGTGAGCGGGTTCGCGGTGAACAGCACACCGGCCGACTCGGCGTCGACCAGCCGCTGCACCACGACCGCGATGCTCACCTCGTCGGGCGGGATGCCCGCGCGACGACGGTAGGTGATCGCGCGGGCCGTCCACAGCGACGCCCAGCACTGCACCACGCGAGCGAGCACGTCGTCGGCGCCGCTCACGTCGAGGAAGGTGTCCTGCTGGCCGGCGAAGCTGGCCTCGTCGAGGTCCTCGGCTGTCGCCGACGACCGGACCGCCACCGGGCCTGCGCCCAGCTCGGCGTACGCCTCGGCGATGGCGGACGCGAGGTCGTCGGGCACCGCCGCCTGCTGGAACAGCGAGCCGATCTCGGCGGCGGCCCTCTCGCCGGAGCGCAGGTCGTCGTCCACGGTCGTGGCGATCTCGACCACGCGCTCGCGCCGGCCGCTGTGCTCGACGAAGTCGTGATAGCCGTCGGTGGTGATCACGAAGCCCGGCGGCACCGGCAGGCGGGCCCGGGTGAGCTCGCCGAGGTTCGCGCCCTTGCCGCCGGCGTGGTCGATGTCGTTGCGGCCGATCATGTCGAACGTGCGGATGCTGTCCATCGAACCCCCTGCTCGGGCGGTGCCGGCCGACACCGCTCCGGCGGAGGAAGAGTCTAGTGGCCTTGCACGAGATCCCGACTGCCGTTGTTGCCGGTGGTCCCACGTAGACTCAGCGCCGTGGCTGGCAGGATCTCGGACGAGGACGTGGCGGCGGTCAGGGACCGCGCCCGCATCGACGAGGTGGTGGGCACCTACGTCACCCTCCGCAACGCCGGCGGCGGCTCGATGAAGGGGCTGTGCCCGTTCCACGACGAGAAGACGCCCAGCTTCCAGGTGACGCCGGCCCGCGGGCTGTACTACTGCTTCGGCTGCGGCGAGGGCGGTGACGTCATCACGTTCCTGCAGCGGATCGAGAACCTCGCCTTCACCGAGGCGGTGCAACGCCTCGCCGACCGGGTGGGCATCCAGCTGCGCTACACCGACGGGGGCGGGCCGCGGACCGAGCCGGGTCTGCGGCAGCGGCTGCTCGAGGCACATCGCATCGCCGCCGACTTCTATGCCGGCAGGTTGGCCGGGCCGGAGGCGCTGCCCGGGCGACAGTTCCTGGCGGAGCGCGGCTTCGACCGCGACGCCGCGGAGCACTTCGGCGTCGGCTGGGCGCCCCAGGGCGGGCGCGAGCTCGGGAATCTCCTGCAGCGCAACGGATTCCGGCGCGACGAGCTGGTCAAGGGCGGCTTGATCAACAAGAGCGGCTACGACTTCTTCC
>CAZDSL010000563.1:0-1801 GCA_964507655.1 uncultured Mycobacteriaceae bacterium
GGAGGCGGCGCGGGAATAGGTCCGCGGCCGGGGTGGTTGTACCGGCTGGATCGGCCGTGTTCCGTGTCCCCCGGGCTCAAACCCTTGCCTTCGCGGAATACCGTCCGGCTGGAGCCGTGTTGCGCCTATCGCCGAGAGGCGACCGAGCGCGGTCGGTCCGCTACTCCCGCAGCCCGCGCGCCTGTCACGGCGCGCGGGCTGCGGTCGTCTCAGCGAAGCCTGCTCACTCCGCGCCCATCGTGGTGAGGCAGAACGGGTGCCCGGCCGGATCGAGCAGCACCCGCCAGCGCTCGGGTGACGGCTGGACCTGCGCCTCCACGGCGCCCAGCTCCAGCGCCGCGGCGACGGAGCCGTCCAGGTCGCCGGTGGAGAGATCCAGGTGCAACTGCTGGCGCTGCGGGCCGTCCGGCCACACCGGGGGCTCGTACTGCTCCACCCGCATGAGCGTGAGCATGGTGCCCGCGCCGTGCAGGGCGATGACGCCGCGGTCGGGTGCGGCGTACAACTCCCGCAGCCCCAGCAGCCGCGAGTAGAACGCGGCGAGCACGTCGGGCTCGGGGCAGTCGATGGAGATCGAGGCCAGCTTCGCGATGCCGTCAGTCATGCCGCCACCCTACGAGCCGCCACCGACATGCCCGGGCCCCGCGCCGATGCACGGCGAAACCCCGCACGGCACGCGTAGCGTCGACCGATGACGTCCCTTCTTCGGCGATACCGCGCCACCGGCGCCGACCTCCCCTTCGGCGACCCGCTCCCCGCGCACGGCGTCGCGATGGAGGGCTACTTCTGGCGGTTCACCCTGCCCGAGACCGGCGACGTCGTGATCGCCCTGTGCGGCGTCAATTCCGCGGCCGGCGACGGCGAGCACTGGGCCACGCTCGGCCTGGCCGGCCACCCCGGCGGGTTCCTGCGCACCGCCGCGCACCCGGAGGCCTCGGCGGCGCGCGACCGCCTCGGGGCGCGGGCCGGGGACGCATTCCGCGGGGACGAGGACGGCGTGCACGTCGATCTCGGCGCCGACGCGCGGCTCGACGTCGCCGTCACCCGGCCGGTGCGCTGGCCCCGCCGCCGGTTCGGCGGATCGAGCCTGTTCCAGTGCGTGCCCGGCCTCAACCAGTACTGGCATCCGTGGCTGCTGGGCGGCCGGGCGGAGGGGCAGGCGGTGCTCGGCGGCCGCACCGTCGACCTCACCGGGGCGCACGTGTATGCGGAGAAGAACTGGGGCCGCGAGGGCTTCCCGCGGTCGTGGTGGTGGGGGCAGGCGCACGGGTTCGCCGAGCCGGACGCATGCGTGGCGTTCGCGGGCGGCGAGGTGACGGCCGGCCGGCTGCGCACCGAGGTCACCGCGCTCGTCGTCGCGCTCCCCGGCGGGGATGTTCTGCGGCTCGGCAACCCGGTGACCTCGCCGTTACGGGCCGAGGTCACCGACGAGACGTGGGCGCTGCGCGGGCGGAGCGGGCTCTGGGATGTGCGGGTGCAGGCGTGGTCGCCGCTGGGCGCGGCGCACGTGCTGCCCGTGCCGCTGCCGTCGGAGCGCCGGAACGTGCCCGGCGCCATCGAGCACCTCGCCGGCGACCTCGAGGTGGTGGTCCGGCGCGCCGGCCGGGTGCGCTGGCGGGGCCGCACGCGGCTGGCCGCGCTCGAACACGGCGGGGTTGCGCGGGCCCGGGCCGAGATCGTCCGCCGGGGCGGCCCCGACGACGCCACCGATGCGCCGCCGCAGCGGTAGGCCCGTCAGCGCTTGGCGTTGATCCAGCGCCGCAGCACCACGGCCTGGTTGTGCTGCTCGTCCTTCGCGGAG
>CAZDSL010000564.1:0-1794 GCA_964507655.1 uncultured Mycobacteriaceae bacterium
CGCGGTGCCGATCCCGCCGGTGAGCCTGCGCAGCCACTGCTCCGCCTGCGCGCCGGGCCGCGTCCCGGAATCCCCGCGCCGGCGGCGCGCACTGCGCGCCATGAACAGCGCCACCGCGAGCGCGAGCAGCACGAACAGCACCACATACAGCCCGGACGCATCCACGGGCGTCAGCGTATCGGGAGAGCGGGCGGCGGGCCGTGCGGCGGGAGCCGCGGGCGGGCCGGCGTGCGCTGCAGCGTGTGCGGCGGTGCGGTGTGCCGCAGTGCGCACCCGCGCTGCGGCCGGCCGGTGACGAGGAAGGGCCCCGCTTCCGTTTCCGGAGGCGGGACCCTGTCCGTCGGTGGAGCGGGTGACGGGAATCGAACCCGCGTCAGCAGCTTGGAAGGCTGAGGTTCTACCATTGAACTACACCCGCGTGCAAGCCCCGCGCCTCTGCGCCGGGCCTTCGCACGGTCGCGTCGGCCGGTGGGCCGCCGCCGTGCTGTGCATCGCGAACTGTACCGAACACGGGCCCGGTATCACCAGCAGGGGGTGGGGCCGTAGGATCGGTCCCCGTACGATTCAGCGTGCGGGCGCGGCCGCGCCCGGATGCGTCACGCGCCGGCCCGCCCGGACGCCCCGCCGGGCAGACTCCCCGCCGGGCATGGCGGTCGGTCTGCGCGCGGCGGCGTCGCGAGCGGCCGGGCCGAGCCTTGTGGTCACGGGGTGTGGCGCAGCTTGGTAGCGCATCCGCTTTGGGAGCGGAGGGTCGCAGGTTCGAATCCTGTCACCCCGACTGGCAGTACATGCGGCGCGGACGGCCGGGCGGCCTCCGCGCCTCGTCGCAGGACATCGGAACACCCATGCGTGGCCCGCACCGGGATACGCGGAACGACGAAGGAGCTAGTCCGTGGAGAGCACCGTCGAGCAGCTCAGCCCGACGCGAGTCCGGATCAATGTTGAGGTGCCCTTCGAGGAACTCAAGCCGGACTTCGACGCCGTATACCGCCAGCTCGCGCAGCAGGTGCGCGTGCCGGGCTTCCGCCCGGGCAAGGCGCCCGCCAAGATCGTCGAGGCCCGCGTGGGCCGCGGCGCCGTGATCGAGCAGGTCCTGCAGAACGCCGTGCCGGGCCGCTACACCGAGGCCGTGACGAGCAACGACGTCAAGGCCATCGGCCAGCCGCAGATCGAGGTCACCGACATCGAGGACGGCGACCACGTCCGGTTCACCGTCGAGGTGGACGTGCGCCCCGAGATCGACCTGCCCGACTTCTCCGCCATCGAGGTCGAGGTGGAGCCCATCGCGGTGACGGACGAGGCGGTGGAGGAGCAGCTCGACGCCCTCCGCGCCCGCTTCGGCACGCTCACCGGCGTGGACCGCCCCGTGCAGAACGGCGACTTCGTCTCCATCGACCTGGCCGCCACCGTCGACGGCACGCCGGTGCCCGAGGCCACCGCCGAGGGGCTGTCGCACGAGGTCGGCTCGGGCCAGCTCATCGAGGGCCTCGACGAGGCGGTCGTGGGCGTCGAGGCCGAGGGCTCCGCCGAGTTCACCACCACCCTGCTGGCCGGCGAGCACGCCGGCGAGGAGGCCGTGGTCACCGTCACCGTCAACAGCGTCAAGGAGCGCGAGCTCCCCGAGGCCGACGACGAGTTCGCCCAGCTGGCGAGCGAGTTCGACACCATCGACGAGCTGCGCACCAGCCTGCGCGAGCGCGTCGAGCAGTCGCAGCGCTCGGGCCAGGCCGGCGAGATCCGCGACAAGGTCCTCGAGCACCTGCTCGAGAACGTCGAGTTCGAGCTGCCCGAGGC
>CAZDSL010000565.1:0-1789 GCA_964507655.1 uncultured Mycobacteriaceae bacterium
GGTGCGACACTGGGCGCATGATCTTCATCGTCGCCAAGTTCCTGGTCAAGCCTGAGCACGCCGACGAGTGGGCCGAGCGCACCCGCTCGTTCACCGAGGCCACCCGCGCCGAGCCCGGCAATCTGTGGTTCGACTGGTCGCGCAGCCTGGAGAACCCCGACGAGTACGTGCTGGTGGAGGCGTTCCGTGACGACGCTGCCGAGGCGCACGTGACCAGCGAGCACTTCCGCCGGGCCCAGCGCGAGCTGCCCCCTCTGCTGCAGGAGACCCCGCGCGTGCGCAACGTGGTCATGGACCGGGACGAATGGGACGAGCTGGGCGAGATGGCGGTGCACTGAGCCGGCCCGCGCCGGGGCGGTCCGGTGATCCTGCCGAAGGTCCGCGATCCGAGGTTGGTGACGATCCGGCGCGGCGGCGCCCTCACCGATGCCGACCATCATGCGCTTGCACTGTGGGCGGCCGACTGCGCCGAGCATGTGCTGCCGCTGTTCGAGCACGCGCGCCCGGATGATCGGCGCCCGCGTGAGGCTATCGCCGCCACACGGGCATGGGTGCGCGGCGAGCTGCCGATGATGCGGACACGCGCGGCGGGCGGCCACGCCATGGGGGCCGCCCGCCCGCTGCGAGGCGCCGCGCGGTTCGCGGCGTACGCGGCGGGGCAGGCGGCGTGCGTGGCGCACGTGCCCGAGCACTATCTGGGTTCCGCCGCCTACGCGATCAAAGCAGCGGCGGTCCCGGACGGCGGGGCCGGCCGCGACGAGTGCGCCTGGCAACACGCGCGTATCCCGCCGGGCCTCGTGGCGCTCGTGCTGGAAGACCAGGCGCGGCGCAACGACATCTGCTGGGGCGTGTTCGGCGACTGACCCGGCGCCCCCGCCCCCGATCCGAGCGTCCGTTCCGCCGGACGGTGCGGGAACGCGCGCTCGGCATGCGCATCAGGTGCTCGGATCGAAGATGCAGGGGGCGGCTGCGCACGTCACCCCACCGCCGCGCGCACCTTCCGGGCGGCGTCCTGGGCGGCGCCGTCGCCTGCCCGGGAGAACACGGCGGGCCGGCCGAGCGGGCTGTCGACTGTGGCCTCCGCGGCTCCGGCGAAGCGCCGGCCGCTCCACACATGCACCCATTCGCCGGGCGGGAGGGTCGCGGTCGTGCTCGCCACGCCGGGGCCCAGCACCGGCGCCACCAGGAAGCCGTCGCCGAACAGGTATTGGTCGTCTCGTGTGGCCGCCGCCGAGCCCGGCGCCGCGATCCAGCAGTGCCGTAGCGCAGGCATGCCGGTGCGCGCCGCCTCGTCGACCACGGTGCGCCGGTACTCGGCCAGCGCCGCGAACACGCGCGTCTGCTCGGCGAAGGCGGCCGCGACGTCGGGGTCATAGGGCTGTGCGTTGCGGTCCGGCTGATTGCCCTCGTGCGTGCGCAGCACCGTGCCCCACGCGCTCAGCTCGGCCCAGCGCAGCAGCAACTCGCGGTCACGCTGCACGCCCACAACCGGCTGCGAGAGCCCCGTGTACCCGCCGGTGTCGCTGTGCGTGAGCGTCATCCCGGACACCCCGCCCGAGAGCATCCCCAGCAGCGCGCTCGCGAGCCCGTCGTGCGTGTCCCACGTGACCAGCTGGTCGCCGGCCCAGAACAGTGGCGCGTGCGCCGCCGACCCGCGTCCGGCCGCGCGCAGGAACACCAGCGCGTCGGGCTTGCCCGCCTGCCGCCGCGCCGCGTCATTGAGCTCGGCCCACGCCACCGGCCAGCGGTTGTGCCACTCGGCGGGCGAGCCCGTGTGCAGCACCGCGTC
>CAZDSL010000566.1:0-1789 GCA_964507655.1 uncultured Mycobacteriaceae bacterium
CCGCCGAGGCCGGGTCGGCCCGGGCATCGCTGGAGCGGCCGGCGCGGTGGCTGGAGGAGGCTTCCCGCCGCGCCGCGGCGTCGCGTGCCGCGGCGGGGGGTGGCGCACGGTGACGGGGCGGCGGCACAATGGCGGGGGAGGGCGCACGCGCATCCCGCCGGGCGCGGCCGCGCAGGGGCGGTGCGCACGCGGCGACGCGGGCCGTGGTCGGCGATTTTCCCCGACGCCCGCCGTGCAGGCGGTGCGGGGAATGTTCGCGCGGGCGGTACCGTTGCCCCTGTAGGCGCGCGTCTGTACGAGCTGAGGAGAATCCATGACTGCCGAGAGCACCACCACTGCCACCCACGGTGTGACGCTGAGCGAGGAGGCCGCAGCCAAGGCCAAGGCCCTGCTCGACCAGGAGGGCCGCGACGACCTCGCCCTGCGCATCGCCGTGCAGCCGGGCGGCTGCGCCGGCCTGCGGTACCAGCTGTTCTTCGACGACCGCTCCCTCGACGGCGACCTGGTCTCCGAGTTCGGCGGCGTCCGGCTGGTGGTCGACCGCATGAGCAGCCCCTACCTCGAGGGCGCGTCGATCGACTACGCCGACACCATCGAGAAGCAGGGCTTCACCATCGAGAACCCCAACGCGGGCGGCTCCTGCGCCTGCGGCGACTCGTTCAACTGACTCCTCCGCCACCCGGCGGCACGCCCGGCGCGGTCACCTTCCACGGTGACCGCGCCGGGCGTCGTCGTGGGGGGAGCCTGCGGGTACGGTGAATGCCGCTCACGCCCCCGACCGAAAGGCCCCGCCCGTGACCATCGTCGTCACCGGATCCCTCGCGACCGACCACCTCATGCGGTTCCCGGGGAAGTTCTCCGAACAGCTGCTCGCAGAGCACCTCGCCCACGTCTCGCTGAGCTTCCTCGTGGACGACCTCGTGGTGCGCAAGGGTGGCGTGGGCGGCAACATCGCCTTCGCGATGGGCGTGCTCGGGGGGCGGCCGCTGCTCGCCGCCGCGGCCGGTGTCGACTTCGCGGAGTACCGCACGTGGCTCGAGCGGCACGGCGTCGACTGCTCCGGGGTGCTCGAATCGGACGCCGCGCACACCGCGCGTTTCGTCTGCACCACCGACACGGAGATGGCGCAGATCGCCTCGTTCTATCCGGGGGCGATGTCGCAGGCCCGCGAGATCTCGATCGGCGCGCTGGCCGAGTCGCACGGCCCCGTCGAGATGGTCCTCGTCGGCGCCAACGACCCCGACGCGATGCTGCGGCACACCCGCGAGTGCCGCGCGCTGGGCATCCCCTTCGCGGCCGACCCGTCGCAGCAGCTGGCCCGGCTGTCGGGCGAGGACGCGCGCGAGCTCATCGACGGCGCGGCGATCCTGTTCAGCAACGAATACGAGTGGAGCCTGCTGCTGCAGAAGACGGGGCTGAGCGAGCAGGAGGTGGCGGGCATGATCGGCCTGCGCGTCACGACGCTCGGCGCCAAGGGCGCGGTGATGGTGGACGCCGACGGCACCACGGTGCAGATCGGCGTCGTGCCCAGCGCCGACCCGGTCGACCCCACCGGGGTGGGCGACGCGTTCCGCGCCGGCTTCCTGGTGGCGCGCACCGCGGGACTGAGCCTGGAGCGTGCGGGCCAGCTCGGCTCGCTCGTGGCCGTGCAGGTGCTCGAGACCACCGGCACCCAGGAGTGGAGCCTGCGGCGCGGCCCGGCGCTGGAGCGGCTGCAGGAGGCCTACGGCCCGGAGGCGGCCGAGGAGATCGCCCCCCTGCTCCCCGCCTGACGGCATCGACGACGGCG
>CAZDSL010000567.1:0-1777 GCA_964507655.1 uncultured Mycobacteriaceae bacterium
CGGGCCACGGCCACCGCCACCGCCGCCGCGCACGCCGCGGCGCCCATGACCAGGCCGGCCCGGCCGCCGAACCGCTCGGCCACCCAGCCCGCGACGGGCCCGCCCACCGCGGTGGAGCCGAGGAAGGCCACCGCCCACAGCGCCATCACGCGCCCGCGCATCTCCGGCGCCGCCGCCAGCTGCAGGGTGCTGTTGGCGGTGGCGGTGAAGCCCACGCTGAACACGCCCACCAGCACCAGCAGCGCCGTCGCCAGCCACAGCGTGGGTGCCGCCGCCGTGAGCGCCACGCACACCCCGAACGCCGCCGCCGTCGCCGTGAGCGCGCGCACGCCGGTGCGGCCCCACGTGGCCACCGCCAGGCCGCCCGCGACCGCGCCCACGCCCATCGCCGCCGTCATGAACCCGTAGCCGGACGCGCCCGAGCCGAAGACCTTGTCGGCCACGACGGGCAGGACCACCTTGAACTCGTAGGTGAACGTGCCCATCACCGCCATCATCACCAGAGGCACGGCCACGGCAGGCGTGCCCGCGGTGTAGCGCAGGCCCTCACGCAGCTGGCCCCGCGTGCGTGGCGCGGGCGGGGTGGGCATGAGCAGCGCGGCGTTGAGCGTCATCAGCGTGACCACCACGACCACGAAGCTGCCGGCGTTGAGGAAGAAGCACAGCGGCAGCCCGCCGAGCCCGATCACCACACCCGCCACCGCCGGCCCCACCACACGCGACGCGCTGTTGAGCGTGGACTGCAGGCTCACCGCGTTGCGCACGTCCTCGGCGCCCACCAGCTCCATCATGAAGGCCTGCCGGGCCGGATTCTCGAAGCACTGGTTGAGCCCCAGCGCCACCGCCAGCACGTACACGTGCCAGATGCGGATGGTGCCGGTGGCGGCGAGCAGGCCCATGACCAGCGCCTGCACGCCCATGATCGACTGCAGGATCATCATCAGCCGGCGCTTGTCCACGCGGTCGGCCACCACGCCGCCGTAGGGGCCCAGCAGCAGCATCGGCACCGTCTGCAGCGCCGCCACCAGGCCGATCTGCGTGCCCGACCCGGTGAGCTCGAGCACCAGCCAGCCCTGCGCCACGATCTGCATCCAGGTGCCCACCACCGACACGGCCTGCCCGCTGATGTAGCGGCGGAAGTTGGGGTTGGCCAGCGAGGAGAACGTCTGCCCGCGCAGCGCCCGCCCGGCCCGGGCGCCCGGGCGGGTCGTCAGCATTCGGGGCTTCCCGGTGTGGGAGGTGCGGGGGTGCCGGGGCTTCCCTGTGTGGACGATGCAGGGGTGCCGGGGCTGGACGGTGCGGGGGTGCCGGGGCTGGACGGTGCGGGGGTGCCGGGGCGCGCCGGCACCGGGGGGATGTGGTCTGCCAGCGCCTCGAGCGCGGGCAGCGCGGCGTGCAGCGCCGTGGCGTCGGCGGAACCGAGCGCGGCAAGGTGCTCGGCGAACACCTCCGTGCGCTGCGACCGCAGGCTCTCGTGCAGCGCGGCGCCCGACTCGGTCGCGCGGACCAGGACCACGCGGCGATCGTCCGCCCCGGGCTCGCGCGCCACGAGCCCTCGCGCCGCGAGCTTGCCCACCAGACGGGAGAGCATCGTGGGGTTGAGCCCCTCGATCACCGCCAGCTCGCCCATCGCCACCGGGCCGCGCCGCACGATCGTCGAGAGCAGCAGGAACGTGGTGCGGGTGAGCTCTTCGGCACGGGTGTTGCGGTCGACGCGGCGCGCGATGCGGCCCAGCGCGATGCGGAACCGGTGCACGTCGTCATCGGAGAAGCCGCC
>CAZDSL010000568.1:0-1773 GCA_964507655.1 uncultured Mycobacteriaceae bacterium
CGTCCCGGTCCGCGTCGCCCGCGACCACCGCGAGCACCGCGCCCACCTCCACCTGCTGGCCCGCCTGCACGCCCAGCTCGGCGAGCACCCCGTCGGCGGGCGCGGCGATGGTGTGCTCCATCTTCATCGCCTCGAGCCACAGGATCGGCTGGCCCGCGGCGACGGAGTCGCCCACCGCCGCGCCCAGCCGGATCACGGTGCCGGGCATCGGCGCGAGCAGCGAGCCGGGCGCGGTGGCGGCGGAGGGGTCGGTGAAGCGCGGCACCGCCTCGAACGCGCACGGCCCCAGCGGCGAGTCCACCCACACCTCCGTGGATGCGCCGGCGCCGGCACCCTCGCTCCGCGCCACCGTGAACGTGCGGCGCAGCCCGTCCACCGTGAGCACCACGGCCCCGGGCGCGGCAGACTCGAGCACCACCTCCGCGGCGAGGTCCGTCTCCAGGCCGTCGCGGGTGAGCCGGTAGCGCACCTCGTGCGTGGCCCGGGCCGACCGGAGCACCTTGGTCTGCGGCTGCGAGGGGACGTTGCGCCAGCCCGACGGCAGGCCGCCCAGCACGCGCGCCTCCGCCCGGTTCGCGGCCGCCTGCGCCAGCGCGGCGGCGAGGGCCGAGAGCCGCTCGCCGTCCTCGCCGCACAGCGGCGCGGCGAGCGCGTCGAGCCCGTGCCGGTCGAAGAACGCCGTGTCGGTGGCCCCGGCGAGGAATGCGGGATGCCGCAGCACGCGCACGAGCAGATCGCGGTTGGTGGTGATCCCGTGGAGGCGGGCGCGGGCCAGGGCCGCGGCGAGCATGCGTGCCGCCTCGGCGCGCTCGGGCGCCCAGGCTATGACCTTGGCGAGCATCGGGTCATAGTGCACGCCCACCGCCGAGCCGTTTTCCACGCCCGAGTCGAGCCGCACGCCGCGCTCGGCCGCGGGCGCCGCGAACCGGGCCGTCACCCCGGGCACCTCGAACGCGTGCAGCACTCCCGACTGCGGCTGCCACCCCCGCGCCGGGTCCTCGCCGTAGAGGCGCACCTCGACCGCGTGCCCGTGCGCGGGCGGCGGTTCCGCGGGCAGCGCCTCGCCCTGGGCCACGCGCAGCTGCCAGTCCACCAGGTCCAGGCCGGTCACCAGCTCCGTGACGGGGTGCTCCACCTGCAGGCGCGTGTTCATCTCGAGGAAGTGGAAGGCTCCGTCGTCGTCGGCGAGGAACTCCACGGTGCCCGCGCCCTCGTAGCCGATGGCCCGCGCGGCGGCGCGCGAGGCCTCGTAGAGCCGCTCGCGCATGCCGGGCCCGATCCGCTCCACCAGCGGCGCCGGGGCCTCCTCGACCACCGTCTGGTGGCGGCGCTGGAGGGAGCACTCGCGCTCGCCCACCGCCCACACGCCGCCGTGGCGGTCGGCGAGGATCTGCACCTCGATGTGGTGGCCGGACTCGAGGTAGCGCTCGCAGAACACCGTCGGATCGCCGAACGCCGAGCCCGCCTCGCGGGCCGCGGCCTCCAGCTCGCCGTCGAGAGCGGACAGTTCGCGCACCACCCGCATGCCGCGGCCGCCCCCGCCCGCCGAGGCCTTGATGAGCACGGGCAGGTCGGCCGCGGTGATCGCCGCCGGGTCGAGCCGCTCGAGCACCGGCACACCCGCGGCGGCCATGATCTTCTTCGACTCCACCTTGGAGCCCATCTGCTCGATGGCCTCGGGCGGCGGGCCGATCCAGGTGAGGCCGGCGTCCTGCACGGCGCGGGCGAAGCCGGCGTTCTCCGAGAGGAACCCGTAGCCGGGGTGCACCGCGT
>CAZDSL010000569.1:0-1764 GCA_964507655.1 uncultured Mycobacteriaceae bacterium
CGGCGCCCTCGCCGCGGCGGCCGCCGCCGCGCTGCTCGTCGCCGCGCTCCCCACCGCCGCGGCCGCCGCCGACGGCTCCGCCGGGTCCGGTCCGGGCTCCACGGGGTCCGGTCCGGGCTCCGCGGGCAGCCTCGGCAGCGTCGACCCGTCGGGCTCGATGGCCGCGATGGGCGCCATCGGCTCGTCCGGCTCCACCGGCATGTCGAGCCTGGCGAGCCTCGGCACCCTTCCGCAGATCCCGCAGGCGCTGCAGAACAACGATCCGAACATCCAGCCCCCGCTGCCGCTGCAGGACCCGCCCGTCACGCAGGTGGCCGTCACCAAGGTCGAGGGCACCGACTGGGGCGACCTGGCCGGCAACCCGCGCTTCGAGCGCTGGTGGGTGTCCTCCCCCGCGATGAACCGCATCGTGCCCGTGGAGCTGTGGTTCCCGGCCGACCGCACCACCCCGTCGCCGGTGCTGTACCTGCTCGACGGCGTGGATTCGCCGTACCCCAGCGGCTGGTACACGGCGGGCAACATCCGTCAGGTGTTCGACCACGACCAGGTGACGCTGGTGGCGGTGCAGGGCGCGGTGGCCTCGCTGTACGCCGACTGGCAGAGGGAAGACCCGGTGCTGCTGCGCAACAAGTGGGAGACCTTCCTCACCGAGGAGCTGCCGCAGGTGATCGAGCACGGGCCCGTCACCGTCGACGGCCAGGAGCACACGGTGGCGTTCAACGGCACCCGCGGGATCGCCGGGCTGTCCATGGGCGCCGCGAGCGTCGTCGACATCGCGGTGCACCACCCCGGCAGGTACAGCGCGGTGGGCGCCATCAGCGGCTGCTACGACCCGTCCCACGACCTCGGCTTCCTGCTCGCCAAGGTCACCGCCGAGACGCGCGGCGGCGACATCGCCAACCTGTGGGGCCCCTCGCGCACCACGCCCGTGTGGCAGGAGCACAACAGCCTGCTCCACATCGGGGCGCTCAAGGGCACGCCGCTGTTCTTCTCCTCGGCCACCGGCATCCCGGCACCCGACGCGTGGACCGCCGAGTACAACCGCGACCCGGTGCCCTTCGTCCAGGGCGCGGTGCTCGAGCAGGGGGTGCACGCCTGCACGCTGGCCATGGACGACGCGCTCACCGCCGCCGGCATGCGCGACGACGCCACCATCGACTACAAGCCCACCGGCATGCACAACTGGGCCAACTTCGCCCGCGAGATCCAGCCCATGCACGACGTGCTCATGCCCGCCCTGCGCGACTGACGGCGCACCGGGGCGCCCGATCGTCTGCTCCCGATCGCGTGCGCCCGATCGTGTGCCCCCGATCGCGGACCCGATGCGGGATCGCGCCGCGGCGGCTAGCGTCGCGGGCATGACGGAGCACCCCGCAGCGCCCGGCCCCACCACCTCCCCGGCCCCCGTCGGCCCGCCGGCGGCCGACGCCGCCCTCGCCGCGCAGATCACCGCCGTTCTCGACGGCCGCTGGGCGGCGGTGCGCGAACGCTCGCGCCAGGCGCTGGCCGACGCCGCCTTCCTGGGCGACCCGTCGCTGGACCTGCCCGCCGCGCGCCGCCGCGCGCTCGACCAGATGCGCCGCCTCGCCGCCACCGACTGGCCCGCCAGCGGCTTCGCCGAGTCGGCCGGCGGCACCGGCGACCCGGGCGCCGCCGTGACGGGCATCGAGATGCTCGCCTTCGCCGACCTCTCGCTCATGGTCAAGGCGGGCGTGCAGTGGGGGCTGTTCGGCGGCGCGGTGGAGAACCTGGGCACCGCGCCGC
>CAZDSL010000570.1:0-1762 GCA_964507655.1 uncultured Mycobacteriaceae bacterium
TCGCGATCCAGAACCTGTGGCTCGCGGCGGTCGCCGAGGGGGTGGGTGTGGGCTGGGTGTCGTTCTACGACGAACCGTTCCTCGCCGAGCTGGTGGGCGCGCGGGCGCCCGTGCGCCCCATCGCGTGGCTGTGCGTCGGCCCGGTCACCGAGCTGCAGCGCGTGCCCGACCTCGAGCGCTTCGGCTGGCGCGGCCGCCGCCCGCTCGCCGAGGCCGCGCACCACGAGCGCTACCGCCCCGGCCCCAGACCCGGCGCGCCCGCAGCGGGCGGCGCCGCCCGCTGCGACAATGCAGGCGGACAATGGAGGGACGCAGCACCGGGGCCGGTGCACGGCCGAGCAGAGACGGAGGCGCCGGTGAGCCGATCGGGCGGGGACACCCCCGGCGTGGCGACGGTGCTGGTGGGCACAGCCGCGGCGGCGCTGTCGGGCGCGGTGGGCACGGCGCGCTGGGCGCTGCGGGCCGCGGGCTCGGTGCCGCTGGTGGGCGGCCGGCTGGCGGAGGCGATCGACGCGGCGGTCCGCGAGGGCGAGCGGGCGCTGGCGGTGGGCATCGTGACGGCCCGGGCCGTGCTGCGGGTGGTGGTGCGCGAGGTGGTGGCCGCCGCGCTGGGGCAGGTGGACATCACGGCGATCGTGCGCGACCACGTCGACGTGGACGCCATCGTGGCGCAGGTCGACATCGACGCCATCGTCCGCCGGCTCGACCTCGACGCCATCGTCGCGACCGTCGACATCGACGGGATCATCGACACCGTCGACATCGGCCGCATCCTCGACCGGATCGACCTCGACGCCGTGGTGGCGCGCGTCGACCTGGACGCGGCCGTCGCCCGGGTCGACCTGGACGCCGCCGTGCACAGCCTCGACCTGATCGCCCTGGCCGACGAGATCATGGACGGCGTCGACCTGCCGCGCATCATCCGCGAGTCCACCGGCTCGCTCACCACCGAGGCCGTGCGCGGGGTGCGCAGCCAGGGGATGGCGGCCGACGAGGCCGTCTCGGGCTTCATCGGGCGGCTGCTGGGCCGCGAGCCCGTCCCCGGCGACGCAGGCACGGGCGCAGGCACGGGCACGGCACCGGCGGGCGCAGGAGCTGAGGAGCCGCTGCCGGCCATCCCCATGCCGCCGGCCCCCGAGCACGGCGCGCAACACGGGGGAACGCCCGCCGCCGGCCCCCGCACCGCACCGGAGCCGCCGACGGCCCCGGCACCGGGATCCCGCCGCCGGGAGCGCCGCCGATGAGCGCGGCCCGCGGCCCCGACGGGCAGCCCGCCGGCATCGTCACCCGCAGCATGTGCGCCCTGATCGACCTGGTCACGGTGCTGGCGATGCTCGGCCTGCTCTACTTGGGCCTGGTGCTGGTGCGGCTGCTGTACTCGCCGCGCACCTTCCGGTTTCCGCAGCCCGAGGTGTGGCTGTCCACCACCAGCACGGTGGCGCTGTCGATCGTGTACCTGACGGTGCTGTGGGCGGTGTCGGGCCGCACGGTGGGCGCCGCCGCGCTGGGGCTGCGCACCGTCACCGCACGCGGCAGGCGGCTGCCCTGGCCGCGCGCGCTGCTGCGGGCCGTGACCTGCGTCGTCTTCCCGTTCGGGCTGGCCTGGGCGGCGGTGGACGCACGCCGCCGCTCGCTGCACGACATCGTGCTGCACACCCGCGTCGTCTACGACTGGCACGCGCACCTCGGCACCGCCGAGGAGGGCCGGGAGGCGGCGCGGGAATAGGTCCGCGGCCGGGGTGGTTGTACCGGCTGGATCGGC
>CAZDSL010000571.1:0-1755 GCA_964507655.1 uncultured Mycobacteriaceae bacterium
TTCATGAACTGGTCGTAGCGGAACCGCGGGAGCGTCGAGCGCAGCCAGATGAACACGAACAGCAGCAGCCACACCTTGACGACGAACCACAGCAGCGGCCACCATCCCGCGTTGGCCCCCTCCCAGAGGCTCAGCGGCCAGGGCGCCTGCCAGCCGCCGAGGAACATGGTGACGGCGAGGGCCGACACGGTGGTCATGTTGATGTACTCGGCCAGCATGAACATCGCGAAGCGCAGCGACGAGTATTCGGTGTGGAACCCGCCCACCAGCTCGCCCTCGGCCTCCGGCAGGTCGAAGGGTGCGCGGTTGGTCTCGCCCACCATCGACACGAGGTAGATGAGGAACGACGGCAGCAGCAGCAGGACGTACCAGAACCGTCCCTGCGCGGCGATGATCCCGGAGGTGGACAGGGTGCCCGCCGCGAGGAACACCGCCGCGAAGGTGAGCCCCATCGCGATCTCGTACGAGATCACCTGCGCCGTGGAGCGCAGGGCGCCGAGCAGCGGATAGGTGGACCCCGACGACCAGCCCGCCAGCACGATCCCGTAGACGCCCACCGACGTCACCGCCAGCACGTACAGCACCGCGACGGGCAGGTCGGTGAGCTGCAGCGCGGTGCGGTGCCCGAACACCGACACCGACGGGCCGAACGGCACCACCGCGAAGGCCATGATCGCGGGCACCACCGAGATGATCGGCGCCAGGAAGTACACGGGCCGGTCGACCATGGCCGGCACGATGCCCTCCTTGAGCGCGAGCTTGATGCCGTCGGCGAGGCTCTGCAGCGACCCCCACGGCCCCCACCGGTTGGGCCCCACGCGGTTCTGCATGTACGCCATGATCTTGCGCTCGATGAGGATGGCCGCCAGCACGGTGAGCACCAGGAACGCGAACACGAGGATCGCCTTGGCCAGCACCAGCCACCACACGTCGTGGCCGAAGTCGGACAGGTCGGTGAACTTCCCGTCGGCCAGGACGTTCCCCGGCGCCGCGGGGTGCGCGATCGGCGGCATCATCGGGCATCGCCTCCGCGCACGTCGACGACGGCGCCCGGACCCGCCCCCAGCGTCGCGTATAGGTCGGCGCCGGGCGAGCGCATCGGCACCCACACCGTGCGGTCGGGCATGGCGGTGATCTCGAGCGGCAGCGTGATGCGGCCGCGCGGCGTCGACACCGTCACCGGGGCGCCGTCGGCCGCCCCCGCCTCGCGCGCCGTGGACTCCGAGAGGCGGACGACGGGGCGGCGCGCGGTGGCCGCCAGCCCGGGCCGGCCGTCCTGCATCCGGCCGGAATCGAGCAGCATCCGCCAGCTCGCCAGGACCGCGCGCCCGGCGGGCGGCGCCGCCGCGGGCGCGGCCGCCGCGTCCGGGCCCTCGCCGCCGGCGCCGCCCGCCGCCCGCCCCAGCGCGGCGAGCTCGGCGCGCACGGCCGCGGTGTGCGGCAGGCCCAGGTCGGCGCCCATCCGGGCGGCGAGGGCGTGCAGCACGCGGTGATCGGGCAGCAGGCCCGGCCGGGGCAGGGCGGCGTCGAACACCCGGCCGCGCCCCTCCCAGTCGAGGAACGTCCCGGCCTTGCCCTCCACCGGGGACACCGGCAGCACCACGTGGGCCGCGTCGGTGACCTCGCTGCGCCGCATCTCCAGGCTCACCGTGAACGGGCAGGCCGCCAGCGCGGCGCGCACGGCGTCCGGATCGGGCAGGTCGGCGGGCTCGACGCCGCCCACCAGCAGCGCGCCGAGCCGCCCCTCGCCCGCGG
>CAZDSL010000572.1:0-1751 GCA_964507655.1 uncultured Mycobacteriaceae bacterium
TCGGCGAAGATCGTGTCGAACGCCAGCGACGACTTGCCCGAGCCCGACAGCCCGGTGAAGACGATCAGGCTGTCGCGCGGGAGGTCGAGGTCCACCCCGCGCAGATTGTGCTCGCGGGCACCCCGCACGATCAGACGATCAGTCACCGAACACGTCCTTCCGGATTGCGCACCGGCCGGTCGCCGGCGGGCGGGCACCGCCGCACACGATATCGAACGCGGTTTCCCTCCCGCAGATTCCACCTCCCCCGCCGGTGCGAAATCGTCCGCGGCGATCTGTAGCGTGTGGGAAATGACGACCGCACCGCTGAAGATCGCCGACGACTACACCGGCACGCTCACGCCCGGCGGCACCCCGCAGCGCCGTTCGCTCGACGGGGCCACCGTCATCAAGGCGTCGGTGGGGCCGATGGACAACAACGCCTACCTCGTCACCTGCACCGCCTCCGGCGCGACACTGCTCATCGACGCGGCCAACGATTCCGAGCGCCTCGTGCAGCTCATCGACGAGAACGCGCCCGAGCTGAGCCTCATCGTCACCACGCACCGCCACCCCGACCACTGGCAGTCGCTCGAGGACGTGCACGCCGGCTTCGCCTCGCCCACCGCCGCGAGCGCCGCCGACGGCCCCGAGCTGCCCGTGCCGCCCGACCGCACCCTCGCCCACGGCGACACGGTGACGGTGGGCGAGCTGTCCCTCGACGTCATCGCGCTGCGCGGGCACACGCCCGGCGGCATCGCGCTGGCGCTGCGGGCCGGCGGCGTCACGCACCTGTTCACGGGCGACAGCCTCTTCCCCGGCGGTCCCGGCAAGACCACGTCGCCGGCCGACTTCACCTCGCTCATGGACGACCTCGAGAAGCGCGTGTTCGACGTGTACGACGACGCCACCGTCGTCCACCCGGGCCACGGCGCCGACACGACGCTCGGCGCGGAGCGTCCGCACCTGGAAGAATGGCGCAAGCGCGGCTGGTGACCGCACAGCGGCGGCGCCGGCCGCGACCCGTGCCGCCCTGCCGGCGGCCCACGGGGCCCGCGGCGCACCGCCCGCGGGCGACAACGCCGACGGCGCCCGCACAGGGGGCGCCCACGAGGAGGCCGCCATGCTCGTACGCAGAATCGCCCGCCCCATGCTCGCGTCGATCTTCGTCGTCATGGGCGCCGACGCAGTCCGCGACCCGTCCGGCCGCGCCGTCGCGGTGACGGGCTTCGCCCAGCAGTACGGCTCCATGCTGCCCGCGCCCGCGCGCCAGGTGCTCGAGAGCGACCCCGAGAACGTCGTGCGCGCGAACGGCCTCGTGCACGCGGGCGGCGGCCTGATGCTCGCCACCGGGCGCTGCCCCCGCACCGCCGCGTCGGTGCTCACCGCCTCGCTGCTGCCCACGACGCTCGCGGGCCACGCCTTCTGGGACGAGACCGACCCCGACCAGCGCAAGGCGCAGATGGTCCAGTTCCTCAAGAACCTCGGCCTCGCGGGCGGCCTGCTGCTCGCCGCCGTCGACACCGAGGGACGCCCCTCGCTGGGGTGGCGGGGCCGCCGGGCGGCCCGTGAGGCTGCACGCGGCGTGCAGTCGGGCATCGCGGCGCTCGCGCCGGCCGCCGACCGCTCCGGACCGGCCGCCGATGCGGCGCAGGCCGCACTGGACCGCGGGTCCGCGCTGGCCGGCACCGTGGGACGCCGCGGCTCGGAGCTCGCCGACGCCGCCGCACAGCGCGGCTCCGAACTGGCGGACGTGGCCGCGCAGCGCGGCT
>CAZDSL010000573.1:0-1720 GCA_964507655.1 uncultured Mycobacteriaceae bacterium
GGACGGTTCCCGCTGGAGGACTACGAGTTCCGCGCGCCGCCGGTGCCGGCCGCGTAGTCGCGGCGCGTCGGACGACGGTGCGGAGGATGGTGCGGGGATGCAGTGGGCCCGGTCGTGACCATGCCCCAATTGCCACGCCCTACTCCAGCGCGTCCCAGAAGGCGCAGCGGTGCTCCGCCCGGGCATCGATCGGTCCCACCGCGCCGGGCGCCAACTGCTGAACGACGGCCCCGTCGCCCGTCGCCGGCGCCCAGTCCGGTGCCCCCGGGTGGCCGGGGTCCCCGGTGCGGGCGAACGCCGTCCAGTACGCCACCATCAACCCGCCCAGGTCCTGCTGGCCGCCGGGCAGGAGCATGCTGCGCCCGCCCAGGTCGAACACGTACGGCAGGTCGCTCGCGTGCGCGGCGCTTATGGGGAATTGCGGCACCCAGGTCAGGTTCACGTCGGGCGCATGCGGATCCGCGAACTCGTAGGTGTAGGTGGGGCCGCGGTGGGCCAGCGCGCGGTCGCCCCGCTGCGTCGGGCAGGCCCAGGTGGCGTCGGTGACCAGAGTCGCCCAGGCCAGCGCGGCGTTGCCGTAGCGGGCGACCGGGTACTCGGCGGCCACGGCGCCGGCGCGGCCGCCGAAGGCCCGCGCGAGCAGGTCCGGATAAGTGAGCGCGGTGATGGTCGTGGGGTCGAACATGATCGCGCCCGCCACGAAGGAGCGGGCCTCGTCCCGGTTGCCGCCGCTGATCACGGGGACATCGAGCGCCTCGCCCGCCTCCAACGCGCGCGCCGGGTCCTCGGGCAGCAGCCGAGTGCCGTAGGCCAGGTGGTTCGCGAACTCCTGCATATGCGGAACCAGATCCGCGGCGGGCTTGTCCCGCATGCAGGCGATCATGCGCTGCTCGCAACCGAGTCTGCGGGCCAGCTCCGCCCCGTCGGCGCGGGCGGCCTCCACCGGCACGTAGGGCGTTTGCGCCGGGGAGCGGGGGAACTGGGTGCCGGCGGGCCAGTCGAGCATGCACGAGCCGGAGGAGATGATGGCCTTGTCGATCAGGCCCTCGGCGCGGGGACTGGTCAGCGCGGCGCACACCGACATGCCGCCCGCGGACTCGCCGAACACCGTGACGTTGTCCGGATCCCCGCCGAAGGCGGCTGCGTTGCGCCGGACCCAGTCGAGCGAGGCGAACTGGTCGGCCAGCCCGAAGTCCCCCGACCCCTCCAGCCCGGGCAGGCCGAAGTAGCCGAACACGCCCAGGCGGTAGTTGACCGTGACGACGATGACGTCGCCCTGATCAGCGAGGCGGGTGGCGTCGTACTCGCTGCCGGCCCCGCTGGTGAAGCCGCCGCCGTGCCACCAGACCATCACCGGCAGACGGGCGCCGGGCGGGACGTCCCGCGGCGCCGTGACGTTGAGGTACAGGCAGTCCTCGCTCGGCGGCGCCTTCCGTGTCATTGCCGCCGCCGGGCCCGCCATGTCCTGCGCGCACCGCGCCCCGGGCGCCGTCGCGTCGCGGACGCCCTCCCACGGCCGTACCGGATGCGGGGCGGACCACCGCAGGTCCCCCACGGGCGGTGCGGCGTACGGGATGCCCAGGAACTCGCGCGTGGCGGGGGTCGGCCGGCCGTGGACGGCGCCCGCGTCCAGGGTGACGGTGAGCGTGTCGGCGGTCCTGTCCGGCGGCGGTGCGGCGCGGGCGACGGCCGCAGATGCGGGCAGTACGGCGACCAGTAC
>CAZDSL010000574.1:0-1720 GCA_964507655.1 uncultured Mycobacteriaceae bacterium
GGTTGCCCAGCGGGCAGCCGTCGTGGCAGAACGGCACGCCGCAGTCCATGCAGCGGCTGGCCTGGATGCGCAGCTTGGCCGGGTCGGACGGCCCGTGCACGTCCTTGAAGTCCTGGATGCGCAGCGGGATGGGGCGGTCCTCCGGCAGCGCCCGGTCGTACTTGAGGAAGCCTCGGATATCACCCATTGGACACCACCATGATCGCGTCGTTCACATCAGTTCCGTCGGCCTGCGCCTTCTGCACGGCCTGCAGCACCCGCTTGTAGTCGCGGGGCATGACCTTGACGAAGGCCGCCAGCGCGCCGGGCCAGTTGGCCAGCACGAACTCGGCGACCGTCGATCCGGTCTCCACGTGGTGCCGCACGAGCAGGTCGCGCAGCAGGTCCGCATCGGCGGAGCCGTCCTCGATGCGCTCGAGGTCCACCATCTCGTCGTTGAGGTTGCCGGGCAGGGCGCCGTCGGGGTCGTAGACGAAGGCCTCGCCGCCCGACATGCCGGCCGCGAAGTTGCGGCCCGTCGGCCCGAGCACGACGACCTTGCCGCCGGTCATGTACTCGCAGGCGTGGTCGCCCACGCCCTCGACCACCGCGGTGGCGCCCGAGTTGCGCACGCAGAAGCGCTCGCCCACCACGCCCCGGATCAGCGCCTCGCCGCTGGTGGCGCCGTAGAGCAGCACGTTGCCGGCGATGACGTTCTCCTGCGCGGCGAACGCCTCGGGCGCCTCGGCCGGCGGACGCAGCACCAGCCGGCCGCCCGAGAGGCCCTTGCCCACGTAGTCGTTGGCGTCGCCGAGCAGCCGCAGCGTGATGCCGCGCGGCACGAACGCGCCGAAGCTGTTGCCCGCCGAGCCGGTGCACGTGATGTCGATGGTGCCGTCGGGCAGCCCCTCGGCCCCGTGCACCTTGGTGAGCTCGTGGCCCAGCATGGTGCCCACGGTGCGGTCGACGTTGCTCACCGGCGTGGTGATGCGCACCGCCGCGCCCGTGTCGATCGCCTCGCGCGCCTGCGCGATGAGCCGCACGTCGAGCGCCTTGTCGAGGCCGTGATCCTGCGCCTTGGTGCAGTGCAGGTCCTGCTCCGGGTACAGCCACCCCTCGGTGTCCTGCACGGGCGCGAGGATGGGGCTCAGGTCGAGCGCGCCGGCCTTGTAGTGGTCGGCGGTGCCGTAGTGCTCGGCGGCCGCGGCCGTGTCGAGCATGCCCACCTGCCCCACCGCCTCGTCGAGGGTGCGGAAGCCCAGCTGCGCCAGCAGCTCGCGCACCTCCTCGGCGATGTACTCGAAGAAGTTGACCACGAACTCCGGCTTGCCGGTGAACCGCTCGCGCAGCACCGGGTTCTGGGTGGCCACGCCCACCGGGCAGGTGTCGAGGTGGCACACGCGCATCATGATGCAGCCGGACACCACCAGCGGCGCGGTGGCGAAGCCGAACTCCTCGGCGCCCAGCAGCGCCGCGATCATCACGTCGCGCCCGGTCTTGAGCTGGCCGTCGCACTGCACCGAGATGCGGTCGCGCAGGCCGTTGAGCAGCAGGGTCTGCTGCGTCTCGGCCAGGCCCAGCTCCCACGGCCCGCCCGCGTGCTTGAGCGAGGTGAGCGGGGCGGCGCCGGTGCCGCCGTCGTGGCCCGAGACCAGGACGACGTCGGCGTGCGCCTTCGAGACGCCGGCCGCGACGGTGCCCACGCCCAGCTGCGAGACCAGCTTGACGTGCACGCGCGCCT
>CAZDSL010000575.1:0-1709 GCA_964507655.1 uncultured Mycobacteriaceae bacterium
TCCAACTGGCTCTGCGACAACGCCGCCGCCGGCATGAAGGTGGACGTGCTGCAGCCGTCGGGCATGTTCGTGCCCAAGGACCTCGACGCCGACTTCCTGCTCATCGCGGCGGGCAGCGGCGTCACCCCGGTGATGTCGATCCTCAAGTCGGCGCTGAAGGAGGGCACCGGCGCGGTCACGCTGCTCTACGCGAACCAGGACGAGAACTCGGTGATCTTCGCCGACACGCTCCGCGAGCTCGCCGAGCAGTACCCCGGCCGGCTCACCGTCGTGCACTGGCTCGAGAGCCTGCAGGGCCTGCCCTCGCGCGCCGCGTTCGCCGCGCTGGCGCGCCCCTACGCCGACCGCGACGCCTTCATCTGCGGCCCCGGGCCGTTCATGTCGGCCGTCGAGGAGGCGCTCAAGACCGACCTGGAGATGCCGCACAGCCGCGTGCACCTCGAGGTCTTCCAGTCGATCGAGGGCGACCCGTTCGCCGAGATCGTCTTCGAGGAGTCCGACGAGGACCCCTCGGACAACGCCACCGTCGAGGTGACCCTCGACGGCGAGACCCACGAATTCTCCTGGCCCCGCAACACCAAGCTGCTCGATCTCCTCCTCAGCAAGGGCCTCGACGCGCCGTTCTCCTGCCGGCAGGGCGCCTGCAGCGCGTGCGCGTGCATGGTCCTGGAGGGCGACGTGGAGATGATCGTCAACGAGGTCCTCGAGCCGGAGGACATCGAGGAGGGCATCTACCTGGGATGCCAGTCGCTGCCGAAGTCCGACCGCGTCAAGGTCAGCTACGACGAATAGGCGGGGCGCCGCCACACGATGAGAAATGGAACGATGATGAATCTTGCCGACATCTTCGAGGCGCTGGCCGATGCCCTCGCCGACCGCGAGGCGCTGGTCTTCGAGGGCCGCACCCTCACGTTCGCGCAGCTCGACCGCGAGGCCACGCGCATGGCGCACGCCCTCCAGTCGGCCGGCGCGCGGCAGGGCGACCACGTCGCCCTGCACATGCGCAACAGCGATGTCCATGTCGCCGCTCTCATCGGTGCGCTCAAGGCGCGCGTGGTGCCCGTCAACATCAACTACCGCTACACCGAGGGCGAGCTGGCGTACCTGTACACCAACTCGGACGCCACGCTGATCGTCGTCGACGAGGAGTTCACGCCGCTGGTGGCCAAGGCCATCGGCGACTGCCCCGCGCTGCGCACGATCGTCGTCGTCGGCACGCCCGCGCCCGAGCTGGCCGAGGCCGCCGCGGCGGCGGGCGTCACCGTGACCGCGCTCGACACTGTGCTCGCGGGCGTCGGCGACGAGCGCGACTTCGGCCCCCGCAGCGGCGACGACCGCTACATCGTCTACACCGGCGGCACCACCGGCAACCCCAAGGGCGTGGTGTGGCGCCAGGAGGACTTCTACTACGCGGCGCTCTCGGGCGGCAACCCCTACGGCGACCCGCACCATTCCATCGCCTCGCTCACCGAGGCCGCCGGGAACTTCCCGCCCATCAACGTCCTCGTCACGGCGCCGCTCATGCACGGCGCCGCCGTGTACTCGCTGTTCCAGATGTTCTTCCTGGGCGCCCGCCAGGTGCTCATGCGCAACTTCGACCACGTCGAGGCGCTGCGGCTCATCGACCGCGAGAAGATCCAGATCCTCATGATCGTCGGCGACGCGATGGGCGTGCCGCTGGTCGACGAGCTGGTGGAGAACTTCGACGA
>CAZDSL010000576.1:0-1709 GCA_964507655.1 uncultured Mycobacteriaceae bacterium
GCCAGGCGACGTCCAGGCGGACCAGGGTGTGGTCGTGCAGGTTGCGGATGGCGTCGGGGATGAGGGTGGCGCCGAAGTCGATCTCCTCGCCACGTGCCTGCGGGGAGGGGTACATGGGCTTCTCCACGCCCGTCTCCGCCCGGCGCGCCCCCGCACCCGGCCAGCGCGGCACCGAGCAGCAGCAGGGCGCCGGCCGCCGCGCCACCCGCCCGCGCGCGACGGCGTGCGGGGGCGGGCGGCGTGGCCGCGCCGGCCATCGGTCAGTACCGCCGGACGTTGTGGATGGGGAAGGAGTCGACGGCCTGGATCTTCACCGGCACGCCGAAGGTGGACGCGTGCAGCATCATGCCGTCGCCCGCGTAGATGCCCACGTGCGAGGCGTCGTCGTAGAAGGTGATGACGTCGCCGGGCCGCATGTCGGCCGGGTCGACGGGCGTGCCGCCCTGCGCCTGCTGCTGGCTGGTGCGCGGCACCGACACCCCCACCTGCTTGTAGGCCCACTGCACGAGCCCGGAGCAGTCGAACGAGTCGGGGCCGGTGGCGCCCCACACGTACGGGTCGCCGATGCGGGTCAGCGCCACCTGGAGGGCGGCGAACTCGGTGCCCGAGCCGGTGATGCGGGAGACGTCGAACCCGGCGGGGATCAGCGCGCCCGCCAGCTCGGCGCGCGCCGCGCCCGTCATCCGCCCGTAGAGGTCGCGCACCTCGTTGATGCGGTCGGTGAGCGTCTGCTGGCGCTGCCGCAGCGCGTCCTGCGCCGCCTGGGCGTCCCTGGTGCGCTGCTCGGCCTCCGTCACCGCGGCCGCGGCGGCCGTGCGCGCCTGCACCGCCTGCGACTCCGCGGTGCGGTACTCGGCCAGCTGATGCTCGGTGTCGTAGGTGATCTGGTCGAGCACCGACATCTGGTCGAGCAGCTGCTGCGGCGAATCGCTGAGCACCAGCGCATACATCTTGTTGACCTGCACGCCCTGATAGTTGGCGACGGCCACGCGGTCCGCCGTGGCCTGGAACCGGTCCACCGCCGCCTGCGCGGCGTCCACCGCGGCCTGCGCGGCGTCGCGGCGGCCCTCGGCCTCGTGCTGGGCGGCCACCGCCGCGTCCACCACCTGCTGCTGGGCGAGCACGGCCTGGTTGGCCTGCTCGGCCCGGTGCGAGATGTCGATGATCTGCTGCACGGCGGAGGCGGGGTCCGTGGGGGCGGGCGGCACGGCGAAGGCGGCCGGGTCGGGCACGCGGCGCTCGCCGCGGTCGGCCACCGGGGCACGGTCGCCGACGGCGGGGTCCGATGCGGTGGACGGCGGGGCGGCGGCGGGCGGGGCGGCCTGCGGATCGGCCGCCGACTGTCCCACGGCGCCCCCGCAGACGAGCGCCACGGCCAGCGCCGTCGCGCAGCCGCGCATCATCGACCTGTTGCGCGTGCGCGCGACCGGCATGTCGCGCCTGCGCGCACCCGACCTGCTGTGCTTGCGCACCATCGACCTACTGTGCTTGCGCACCACGGCCTGCCACCCCCGTCCGTCCCGCACGGCCGCACCGTGCGACCGGCAATGTTCTGCGACCGCGGCGCACCGCCGGCCCGCGCCCCGGCGGCACCCGCCACGGGGCCGCCCGCCACGGGGCCGCCCGCCACGCCGACGCCGCCCGGGGGCCGCGGGGGGGGGGGGGCGCGGGCCGGGGGGGGGCGGCGGGCCGGGGGCGCGGGCGGGGGG
>CAZDSL010000577.1:0-1703 GCA_964507655.1 uncultured Mycobacteriaceae bacterium
CTCGGCACGCGGGACCAGCGCGGCCACCGAGTCGACGACGAGGATGTCGAGCGCGCCGGAGCGGATGAGCATGTCGGCGATCTCGAGGGCCTGCTCGCCGGTGTCGGGCTGCGAGACGAGGAGGGCGTCGGTGTCGACGCCGAGCTTGCGGGCGTACTCCGGGTCGAGCGCGTGCTCGGCGTCGATGAACGCCGCGATGCCGCCCGCCGCCTGCGCGTTGGCCACGGCGTGCAGGGCGACGGTGGTCTTGCCCGAGGATTCCGGGCCGTAGATCTCGACGACGCGGCCGCGGGGCAGGCCGCCGATGCCCAGCGCGACGTCGAGCGCGATCGAGCCGGTGGGGATGACCGCGATGGGCTGGCGGGCGTCGTCGCCCAGGCGCATCACCGAGCCCTTGCCGAAGTTCTTGTCGATCTGCGCGAGCGCCAGCTCCAGCGCCTTCTCGCGGTCGTTCGCCTGCGCCATGGTGCCTCCTTGTGGGCATGCCCGTGGGCATGCGGTCTGTGTGTGCGGCCCGCCCGACCGGTGGACTCGGGACGATACCGACAGGCTAGATGCCGGCACCGACAACACGCGCACCCGAAACGGCCCGCGCGCCGGATCCTGTGGAAACCGGACGCCGCTGTGGAGAACCCGACCGCGCCGGACGCTCCGCGCGCCGGACGGTGGTACAGGGCGGGTACACGACCGGCGGCACCCACCAGCATATAGGAACGGGTGTTCGATGTCGATCCTGCGCGGCGCGACACGCCGGGCTCAGGGCGCCGGGTCCGTCACCACCGCGCGCGCGGCACGTCGAAATCGCGGCACAGCGCCCGCCACACCTCGCGCGGCGGGGTGCCGTCCTCGATGGCCTGGGCGGCGGTGCGCCCGCCCAGCTCGGTCAGCACATGATCGACCAGCAGCGACGTCGCGGGCACGGTGCCGAACTCGGCGTCGACCAGCTCGCGGAACTCCGAAAGGCGCACACCCCACGGTAACGCCCGGGCCGCCCCGCCGGCCGCCCGGCCGCCGGCCCCGCTACGCCCGCCCGGCCGCCCGCAGGCACACGTCCACCGGGTCCACGGCCAGCGCCGCCGACCGCGCTGCGCGCCGCGCCGCCGCGCGGTGGCCCGCGCCGTCGGCGAGGATCTCCCGCACCGCCCCGGCCAGCGCCTCCTCGGTGAGCGGGCGCACCGTCACCGCGCTGCCCTGGCGCCGGGCGCGGCAGGCGAGCTCCCACTGGTCGCCGCCGCCGGGCACCGCGACCACGCCCGCGCCGGCCAGCATCGCCTTGGCCAGCATCCCGTGCCCGGCCCCGCACACCACCACCGACGCCTGGCGCAGCGCCTCGTCCTGGCGGGTGCGCCCCGCCGTCGCCCACGGCGGGAGCCCGGTCGGCACCTCGCCGAACGTCGTCACGACCACCCGCACCCGCGGGGCGCCGGGCCGGGCGGGGTCGAACGCGCGCAGCGCGACCTCCGCCATCGGCGCGTCCGCGTTGGACGCCGTGGACGGGGCCACCAGCACCAGCGGCTCGTCGCCCGGCGGCAGGCGGGCCTCCTCCTCGGCCGGATCCCACACCAGCGGACCCACCACGTACGCCTCCGGCGGCCAGTCGGGCCGGGGCACCTCGAGCGCCGGCAGCGTGGCCACCAGGCGCGCGGCCGGGCCCGGCTCGCGGGCGGGCAGCCCGATCCCCCGCCGCGCCTCGCCGCGCTGCC
>CAZDSL010000578.1:0-1696 GCA_964507655.1 uncultured Mycobacteriaceae bacterium
GCGACAAGGTCCTCGAGCACCTGCTCGAGAACGTCGAGTTCGAGCTGCCCGAGGCCATCGTCCAGGCCGAGGTGGACAACCAGATCCACGAGGTCGTGCACAGCCTCAACCACGACGAGGCCCAGCTCGAGCGCCTCCTCGAGGCCCAGGGGTCGAGCCGCGAGCAGTTCGAGGCCGACGCCAAGGAGTCGGCCACCAAGGCCGTCAAGGCGCAGCTGCTGCTCGACGCCGTCGCCGACGCGGACGACGTGCAGGTCAGCCAGGAGGAGCTCACCGAGCGCCTGCTGTTCGAGGCCCGCCGCGGCAACATCGCCCCCGATCAGCTCGCGCAGCAGATCCAGGATGCGGGCCGGCTGGGCGTCCTCTACGCCGAGGTGCGCCGCAGCAAGGCGCTGGCCGACATCGTCCAGAAGGTCTCGGCCAAGGACACCGACGGCACCGTGATCGACGTGGCCGACCTGCTCGGCCTCTCGCAGGCCGACGACGAGGCCGACGAGGCCGCGGACGGCGCGGCGGGCACGGAGGACTGATCGCGCTCGTGATTTCACGCTGACAGCGAACGTGGGCGGTACCGGGACTACGGTGCCGCCCACGTTCGTTAGGGTCGGTGACAGCAGTATCCGACGCACTCGAAAGGCACGCCCGTGAGCTTGCAGAATCCCGCCATGCGTTCCGGCGCCGCCGGACTCAACCTCAGCGACTCGGTCTTCGAGCGCCTGCTGCAGGAACGCATCATCTTCCTCGGCTCGCAGGTCGACGACGAGATCGCCAATCGGCTCTGCGCGCAGATCCTGCTGCTCGCCGCGGAGGACCCCACCCGCGACATCTCGCTGTACATCAACTCGCCCGGCGGCTCCGTCACGGCCGGCATGGCCATCTTCGACACGATGACCTACGCCGAGTGCGATGTCGCCACCTACGCGATGGGCCTGGCCGCGTCGATGGGGCAGTTCCTGCTGGCCGCGGGCACCAAGGGCAAGCGCTACGCGCTGCCGCACGCGCGCATCATGATGCACCAGCCGTCGGCGGGCATCGGCGGCTCGGCGGCCGACATCGCCATCCAGGCCGAGCAGTTCGCCCAGACCAAGCGGGAGATGAACGAGCTCAACGCGCTGCACACCGGCAAGTCGGTCGAGGAGGTCACCCGCGACGCCGACCGCGACCGCTGGTTCACCGCCCAGCAGGCGCTGGAGTACGGGTTCGTCGACCACGTCATCAGCCGCGCGGCCGACGCCGGCGGCACGGGCGCGAGCTGATCGGGCCGGGACGCCGCCGCGCGTCCCGCACACCGCATCGCACGCATCCCGGCCCCGCGCCGATTCCGCCACCGAAGACACGGAGAACCCGATGACCACTTCGCCCAACCCCGACGCCCGCCCCGCCGCCGGCATGGCCGCCCCGGAGCACATGCCCACGGCCCGGTACATCCTGCCGTCGTTCATCGAGCACTCGAGCTACGGCGTCAAGGAGTCCAACCCGTACAACAAGCTGTTCGAGGAGCGCATCATCTTCCTGGGCACCCAGGTGGACGACGCCTCCGCGAACGACATCATGGCCCAGCTGCTGGTGCTCGAGTCGCTCGATCCCGACCGCGACATCACGATGTACATCAACTCGCCCGGCGGGTCGTTCACCTCGCTCATGGCCATCTACGACACGATGCAGTACGTGCGCGCCGACATCACCACGGTGTGCC
>CAZDSL010000579.1:0-1695 GCA_964507655.1 uncultured Mycobacteriaceae bacterium
GTGGACGAGGTGGCGAACCTCCTCGAGCACGTGGTGCTCATCGACCGCGGGCGCGTGCTCATCGACGACTGCGCCGAGAACCTGCAGCGCCGCGCGATCGTCGCCACAGGGCCCACGGCCCGCATCGACGGCCTCGCCCGCGGACGCCGCGAGCTGCGCCGCGAGACGCTGGGCACCCAGTCGCGCGCCACCATCCAGGGCGACTTCACCGACGACGACCTGGCGCAGGCGCGCGCCGCGGGCGTCGACATCGAACCGGCCTCGCTGCAGCAGCTGATGATCGGGGCCACCAGCACGGAAGGGCGTGAGCAGTCATGAGCGCGGCCGAGCTGCACAGCGGAACGCAGGCGACGACGGACGCCGGCCGGAGGGCCGGCCACGGGACGGGACGACCCACCATGGACATCACCACCGGACACGGCACGGGCCCGGCGGGCGCGCTGCGGCCGGGGACCGGCGCCGCGCGCATGCGCGAGGTCAACCGGGTGAACCTGCGGCAGTGGATGCTGTTCGCGCTGCCCTGGGCGATCATCATCACCGTGGTCGCGGCGCACAGCGCGATCCTCGGCATCGTGCACGCGCAGGGGGTGGAGCTGCCCGACGAGTCGTTCAACGGCGTCGTCAGCACCGTGTTCTTCTTCGCCGTCGCCATGTACGCGTCGATCACCACGCAGCACTTCCCCTTCGCGCTGGGGCTGGGCGTCACCCGCCGCGACTTCTACGCGGGCACGGCGATCACCGCGCTGGCCAGCGGCGTCGTCAACGGCGTGCTCATGCTCATCCTCGCCGAGATCGAGCGGGCCACCGACGGCTTCGGGGTGCACATGGAGTCGGCCTCGGTGATCTTCCGGTTCAGCGACAACAGGGTGCTGCTGTTCGCGTCGATGGTGCTGGCCACGATGGCCTTCGCGGCCCTGGGGATGGTGGCCGGCGTGATCTACCTGAAGTGGCGCGCCAACGGCGTGTTCACGGCGGCGCTGGTGATCGCGGTGGTGTGCGCGGTGGCGGCGCTGCTCATCACCTGGCAGCAGGGCTGGCCGGCGGTGGGGCGGTTCTTCACCGACAGCCCGGTGGCGGCGCTGCTGCTGGGGATCCCCGCGGTGGCGGGCGCGCTGCTCTTCGGCGCCGGATACCGGATGATGCGCACCGTCGAAGCCTGAGGGGACGAGTGAGCGCGTGCCTGCGGTTCCGCGAGGAAACCGCAGGCACGCGCTCACCGGTGGTCGTGCGGGGCGGGCTAGGCGGAGAGGATCACCGACGAGCCGTGCCCGAACAGGCCCTGGTTGGCGGTGATGCCCACGCGGGCGCCCTCCACCTGCCGGCCCTCGGCCTGCCCGCGCAGCTGCCAGGTGAGCTCGCACACCTGCGCCAGCGCCTGGGCGGGGACGGCCTCGCCGAAGCAGGCCAGGCCGCCGGACGGGTTGACCGGCAGCGCGCCGCCGATGGACGTGTCGCCCGCGCGCAGCAGCTGCTCGGCGGTGCCGCGCTCGGCCAGGCCCAGGTCTTCGATCCAGTCGAGCTCGAGGGCGGTGGACAGGTCGTACACCTCGGCCACGTCCACGTCGGAGGGGCTGATGCCGGCCTCCTCGTACGCGGCGCGGGCCAGCGACTCCTTGTGCGTGTACTCGGGGGCGGGCACCGCGGCCGTCGACTCCGAGGAGAAGTACGGCATGTCCAGCAGCGTCTGCGGGAACG
>CAZDSL010000580.1:0-1688 GCA_964507655.1 uncultured Mycobacteriaceae bacterium
GACTTGCAACGAGACGCATGAGTGCGAAGGCGGAGACGACGGCGCCGACTTCGAGGTAGCCGACATCGAAGCTGCGGACGAAGACAGGGAGCACCGGGACGACGACGCCGAAGCCAACCATGACGAAGAATGCGACGACGCCGAGAACATAGACGTCACGGCCGAGTCGCGGCTTGGCGGGTTGTGCGGCAGAGTCAGAACTCACACTGTCTAGAATCTCAGACTTCGCGACCGGTCACGGCCGCACCCCGGTCACTTTCAGGACCCGCGTCCGGCGTCGCCGCTGTGAAACGGCGCTTCGCCATCATCCTGCGCGTGGCCGTTCTTCGCTTGAGGGATCGTGTGCTGAACGTTGGTCATCATCTGAGCACTCAGCGTCAGCTCTCTGGGGAAGCACTTCTTGCCTCTGCACTCGGCGCTGCTGCCGCCGTTCGCGGCCGCGCTGACGTCGTCTCTTTGCCGTATTTGCCCGATTCCCTCCAAGGCGAATCGGTTCGCCCGTTCGATTCAAGAATGCTGGTGGATACAGGTACGGGACACCATCGCGCATCTGAATGTCCCAGTTCTGTGCATGAAGCATGTGGTGATGCGCCGAACACAGCAGAACGCCGTTGTCGATATCGGTGGGCCCACCGTCGCGGTAGTAGGTGACGTGGTGGACTTCACACCAGTCCGCCGGCGTGTCACAATCGACCCACGCGCAGGTTTCATCCCGCGCGGCTATGGCAAGTTTCTGCTGAGGTGTGAAAACGCGCTGTTTCGTGCCCAACCAGAGCGCCTCCCCCTCACCGCCGAGAACAAGTGCCCGGAACCCCTCATCACACATGATGCGTTCCGTCGTAACTGGCCCGACAGGTTCGTTCATTCCGTTGACCCACCCGACGCCACGGCCTTCGCGAAGGTCGTCCAGCGACACGGTGAGAATGACATCGGTCTTCGTGCGCCGGCTGCCTGTCGGCCCCATCGCCGTTGCCTGGTGGCCGGCCGTGATCAACCCGTCGAATACGTCATGAAGTTTCTGCTCCCGCGTTCGTGGATCCAGCTCCCGCCCACCAACGCCAGCCTCGTTGCCATCGCTGCCACCAGCGAAAGCCACGGTGGTGCGCGGGTTCGTGTGAGTGGACAGCGCCGCTTTGAGATTCGCTGCAGCATCCGGAGTGAGAAGCCCTCGCACCGACGTCATGCCATCACGATCCTCGCGACCGACCCGGAAGAAACGAGCCTGACGTTGAGCCTCCTCCCGAGGCCTCGACCCATCAGGGTCCAAAGCCTCACGCCACACCCGCAGCTGCTCACGAGTCCGCTCCGGAGACGACTGCGAAGCAATCCGCATCATCCCCTCTTCCGCGGCCTGCAGCATAGCCGGATCCGCCCGGTGCCGCACCTCTTCCAACACCGTCGCGACGGGAGCGACGGCTTCAGCATCCACCTCACCGGCAAATACTGCCTCAGCGATGTGCTCCCAGCGCGGCGGCAACGGGGTGCCAGTCAGAGCGTTCCGCACGGTCACTGCGTCGCCCAACTCGAGGGCGCGCTTCGCCATGGGACGGGACATACGACCGATGAACTGCAGGAGTCCCACGGCATCCCTCTGGCCGTTTCTGGTGGCTAGGGTCTCGGACCCTTCCATCTTCAGAGAGCGAAACGCCACTTCAGCGGCAAGAACGCTCAACGCCGCCTGCTGAATA
>CAZDSL010000581.1:0-1683 GCA_964507655.1 uncultured Mycobacteriaceae bacterium
CCGCGCACCTGATGATCAACTACGACCTGCCCTGGAACCCCAACCGCATCGAGCAGCGCTTCGGGCGCATCCACCGCATCGGCCAGGAGCACGTGTGCCGGCTGTGGAATCTGGTCGCCGACGACACGCGCGAGGGCCAGGTGTTCACCCGCCTGCTCGAGAAGATGGAGGCGCAGCGCCGGGCGTACGGCGGGCGGCTGTTCGACGTGCTGGGCGAGGCGTTCACCGAGCGGCCGCTGCGCGAGCTGCTCATGGGCGCCGTCCGCTACGGCGACGACCCGGCCCGCATGGCCGAGCTGCACCGGGTGGTCGACGCCGAGGTGTCGTCGGGCGCGCGCAGCCTGGTGGAGGATCGTGCCCTGGCGCGCGAGACGCTGGCGCCGCTCGAGCTCGAGCGGATGCGCCGCACCATGGACGAGGCGCGGGCCCGGCGGCTGCAGCCGCACTTCGTGGAGGCGTTCTTCCGGGAGGCGTTCGGGCGGCTGGGCGGGGCGATGTCGCGGCGCGAGGGCACGCGGCACGAGATCACCCACGTGCCCCAGGCGCTGCGCGGCGGCGGCGAGCGGCCCGTCATCGGGCGCTATCACCGCGTCACCTTCGACCCCGACGACATCGACCGTCCCGGCGCCGTCGCCGCGGAGCTGCTGGCTCCCGGGCATCCGCTGGTGGACGCGGTGGTGGAGGCGACGATCGCCCGCTACGGCCACGCGCTGCGCCGGGGCGCGGTGCTCCACGACGTCGCCGACGTGTCCACCGAACCGCGGCTGCTGGTGGCGCTGACCAGCGAGGTGGCCGACGGGCTCGGCGCGGTGGCCGACAAGCGCTTCGCCTTCGTCGAGATCGGCGCCGACGGCACGGGCAACGACCGCGGCCTGGCCCCGTACCTCGACGCCGGGCCGCTGCCCGAGGGCGTCGATGCCGCCCGGTTCGCGGGCATGCTCGGCGGCGGCGACGGCGCGCGCGAGCTGGCGCGGCGGTGGGCGGCCGACGAGTTCCAGCCCGGGCAGCTGGCCGAGGTGCGCGGGCGGGTCGAGCCGATCGTCGCGCGCACCCGCGACGCGGTGCGCAAACGGCTCACCCAGCAGATCAACTTCCTGCACGCCGAGGCGACGCGCGCGAAGCAGGCGCTCGAGACCGGCAGCGGGCGGGCGCCCAAGGTGCCGCCGGCGCGGCTGCGTGAGAGGGCCGACGCGCTGGAGCAACGTCTGGCGGCGCGGCGTGAGAGGCTGGCGGCCCAGGGGACGCTGACGGTGCGGCCGCCCGAGATCATCGGGGCCGCGGTGCTGGTGCCGTCCGGGGCGCTGGCGCGGGCCATGCCGGCGGGAGGGGCAGTGACGGATGCAGCGGAACCGCCGACGGCCCTGCCCGGCGGTTCCGCGGTACAGGGCGGGTCAAAGGAACAGGGCGGCCCGGTGGACACCGACGCGCCCTCGGCCCCGCCGCCCGGTCCCCCGCCGCGCATCGCCGTCGACACGGTCACCTCCGACCGGCGCGCCGTGGCGCTGGTGCTCGAGTGCGAGCGGGCACTGGGGCGCGAGCCCGAGGAGATGCCGCACAACAACCCCGGCTACGACATCCGTTCCGCCACCCCCGACGGGCAGACGGTGTTCATCGAGGTCAAGGGGCGAGTGGCGGGCGCCGACTCGTTCTTCGTCACCCGCAACGAGGTGCAGACCGGGCGCA
>CAZDSL010000582.1:0-1680 GCA_964507655.1 uncultured Mycobacteriaceae bacterium
CGGCGGGTGGCGGCGGTCACGGAGGCGCCGCGCCGCGGGCGTACCCTGACCGCATGCGCAGCGCTTCGGACCCTGCCCGCTCGTCCGCCCAGCCCGTGACGGTGCACCGCGCGGGTCTCGTCGAGTACCTCGCGGCGTGGGAGCGTCAGCGTGCGCTGCTGGAGGATCGGGCCGCGGGGGGCACCGATCACCTGCTGTTGCTCGAGCATCCGGCCGTCTACACCGCGGGCCGCCGCACGCTGCCGGAGGAACGCCCCGCCGACGGCACACCGGTGATCGACGTCGATCGCGGCGGCAAGATCACCTGGCACGGCCCCGGCCAGCTGGTGGGCTACCCCATCGTCGGGCTGGCCGAGCCGGTGGACGTGGTCGACTACGTGCGCCGGCTGGAGCAGGCGCTCATCACGGTGTGCGAGGGGCTGGGCGTGCGCTGCGGCCGCGTGGAGGGCCGCTCCGGGGTGTGGCTGCCCGCCGATCCGCCGGGCGGCGCCGGGCGCCCCGAGCGCAAGATCGCGGCCATCGGCATCCGCGTCGAGCGGGGCATCACGATGCACGGCTTCGCGCTCAACTGCGATGCCGATCTGGCCGACTTCTCGACGATCATCCCGTGCGGCATCACCGATGCCGGCGTCACCTCGCTGAGCCTGGAGCTGGGCCGGCGGGTGAGGGTGGACGAGGTGCTCGAGTCCACCCGCGAGGCCGTCCTCGCGGCGCTCGACGGCGCACTGCCGGTGGCCCCGCACGACATCGCCCGCGGCGCCTCCCCCGAGCCCGCGTTCATGGCGCCGCTGCGGCTCGTCTGAGCCCGGCCCGCCCGCCGCGACGGTGTTGACGGGCGTGATCCGGCGGCGCGTAGCATCGGCTCTGTGACTGTGGCCCCAGAAGGACGCAAGCTCCTGCGTATCGAAGCCCGGAACGCTCAGACACCCATCGAGCGCAAGCCGGAGTGGATCAAGACCCGTGCACACATGGGTCCCGAATACACCGCACTCAAAGGCCTGGTGCGCGGCGAATCGCTGCACACCGTGTGCGAAGAGGCCGGCTGCCCCAACATCTACGAATGCTGGGAAGACCGCGAGGCCACCTTCCTCGTCGGCGGCGACCAGTGCACCCGCCGCTGCGACTTCTGCCAGATCCACACCGGCAAGCCCCAGCCCCTCGACACCGACGAGCCCCGCCGCGTCGCCGAGTCGGTGCGCACCATGGGCCTGCGCTACTCCACCGTCACCGGCGTCGCCCGCGACGACCTGCCCGACGGCGCCAGCTGGATCTACGCCGAGACCTGCCGCATGATCCACGAACTCAACCCCGGCACCGGCGTCGAGCTGCTCATCGACGACTTCCAGGGCGACCGCGCCGCACAGCAGGCCGTGTTCGACGCGCGCCCCGAGGTGCTCGCGCACAACCTCGAAACCGTCCCGCGCATCTTCAAGCGCATCCGCCCCGCCTTCCGCTACCAGCGCAGCCTCGATGTGCTCACCGCGGCCCGCGAGGCCGGCCTGGTCACCAAGTCCAACCTCATCCTCGGCATGGGCGAGACCACCGAGGAGGTCGTCGAGTCAATGCAGGCGCTGCGCGACGCCGGCTGCGAGATCCTCACCATCACCCAATACCTGCGCCCCTCCGCCCTGCACCACCCCATCGACCGGTGGGTCAAGCCGCAGGAGTTCGTCGAGCTCT
>CAZDSL010000583.1:0-1678 GCA_964507655.1 uncultured Mycobacteriaceae bacterium
GCCTCGTCCTGCCGGCCGGAGAACGCCAGCACCCGGGAGCTGCGGTCCTCGATGGTGATGGGCGCGTCCAGCAGCGCGCCGATCGCGTTGGCCAGCGCGAACAGGTCGCCGGAGGGCATGCCGCCCAGGGTCTCGGTCTCGGTGACGCCCACGTCACCCTCGGCGAGCAGCGATCGCAGCAGCGCCGCCAGCTGGGCCCAGGTGGCGCCGCGGGTGAGGGCCAGCAGTGCGACGCCGGCGTTGTCGGCGGCTTCGGCGAGCGCGTCGGAGACGGTGACGGGGGAGCGCAGCACCAGCCCGACCGCGCCCTGCCGGCCGAGTTCGGGCAGCAGCGGGACGGCGTCCTCCGGGCGCAGGCCGACGCCCAGCACCATCGCGCGGGGCGGCAGGGCGGGCTCGTCGATGGGGTCGTGGATGGCGACGGCGCCGATCTCGTCGGGACGCTCCGGATCGCCGTGCACCAGTTCGAGCAGCGTGTCGCCCAGATCGTCGAGGACGCGGCCCAGGCTTGCTCGGGGTCGCTCGTTCACCGCTGGCAGCACCACCCGACGCTAGGAGGTCGAGCCCCAGTCTAGTTCGTCGGCGGCGACCAGATCACGCCCGGTTGTCGTCCGCCACGACGAACAATCGCTGAGCGCCGCGAGGTTGTGTGCCACCGCGCGTCGCACCGCCCAGGACGACACGACCCGGTCGGGATCAGGCGTCCGTCACGCGGGCGAAACGGCGGCCACCCAGCTGGACCGCGGTCATGCCGGTCTCCCCGTCACCGTCGAAGTAGCCGCGCATGCCCTTCATCGACCCCTCCGGCACCAGATACCGGGTCGGGTCGTCGGCGAGCAGGCCCAGCACGATCGGCTCGTCGAGGCGATCCTGCTGGCCGATCTGCTCGAGGATCTCCGGCCGGACGGTCAGCTGCGCGACCAGCCGGCCCGCCCGGGCGGTGATGTCCACGGACATGGCGATCGCGTCGTCGTAATGACCGGTGTAGCGGGACAGCAGGTCCGCCGGCGCGTCCAGAAACTCGGGTTCGACCTCGACCACCCCGAGGTAGGCCTGCAGCGCCCAGTCCACCATGTCGGTGTTCAGCTGCTCGCCGCTGGGGCCGCAGTTGGTCAGCACGGTGACGGCGAACTGCCGCTCGGGCACCATCAGGAACGCCGAGTGCTGCCCGATGGTGGTGCCGCCGTGGCTCACCGTCAGCACCCCGCCGACCTCGCGCAGCATCCAGGAGATGCCGATCGCATCGCCCAGCGCGTGCCCCGGAGTGCGCACCGTGGGCTCCCGCATCGAGCGGACCAGTTCGGCGGGCAGCAGCTGGGTACCGTCCGCGGTCCGGCCATCGGCGAGATGGAAGCGCGCCCAGGCGATCTGGTCGGCCGCGGTGGCGGACATGCCGCCGGCCGGGTTGCCGCCGCGGGGCAGCGCCCAGGGCCGGAGCACCGACACGGTTCCGTCCGGGCTGTTGCTGTGCCCGACCACGAACCGGCGGGTCATGATGTCGTTGGGGAAGAACCAGGTGTCGTTCAGACCCAACGGTTCCAGCAGCAGGTCGGCGATGGCCCGCTCGTAGGTGGAGCCGGTCACCTTCTCGATCACCCGGCCGGCCAGCGACAGCGAGGCGTTGTTGTAGGACACCTCGGCGCCCAGCGGGGAGATCTGGTCGATCTCGGCCATGCCC
>CAZDSL010000584.1:0-1665 GCA_964507655.1 uncultured Mycobacteriaceae bacterium
CACGGCGCGTGGGCTGCGCGACCGTGCGCTGCTCGAGACGCTCTACTCGACGGGCGCGCGGATCTCGGAGGCGATCGCGCTCGACGTCGACGACGTGGATGCGGAGGACCGCTCCGTGATGCTGGCGGGCAAGGGCGGCAAGCAGCGCGTCGTGCCCGTCGGCCGGCCCGCGCTCGCCGCGATCGACGCCTACCTGGTGCGCGGGCGGCCCGCGCTGGCCAAGCGGGGCGGCCCGGCGCTGTTCCTCAACTCGCGCGGCGGCCGGCTCTCCAGGCAGAGCGCGTGGCAGGTGCTCCAGGACGCCGCCGCGCGGGCCGGCATCGACTCCGGCGTCTCGCCGCACACGCTGCGCCACTCGTTCGCCACGCACCTGCTCGAGGGCGGTGCCGACGTGCGCGTGGTCCAGGAGCTGCTGGGGCACGCCTCGGTGTCCACCACGCAGATCTACACGATGGTCACGGTGACCTCGCTGCGCGAGGTGTGGGCGGGCGCGCACCCGCGCGCGCGGTGACGTCCCGGCGGGCCGGGGCGGCGGGGTGCGGCGCGCGCCGTTCGGCGGATAGGCTTCTGCCGTGGGCTCGGGCCAATACACTGGCCGCGTCGAGATCGACCGTGGCACGCGGAGGGGAGTACCGATTGTGACGGCAGCGCAACCGCAGCGTTCCGGGGCCTCAGTCACGGAGGCCGAGGGCGGCGCCCTGTTCGACGCGTCCCGGCGCGGCCGCGACGCGGGCACGGGCACCGACGGGCAGGACAAGCCCGGCCCCACCGGACGGGCCCAGCGGGTGATCCCCGAGCCCGGGCCGCCGCCGCGCGGCGGGTCGGGGCGGGTCATCGCGATGTGCAACCAGAAGGGCGGCGTGGGCAAGACGACGTCCACGATCAACCTCGGCGCGGCGCTGGCCGGTTACGGCCGGCGGGTGCTGCTGGTGGATCTCGACCCGCAGGGCGCCCTGTCGGCGGGCCTCGGGGTGGCGCACCACGAGCTGGAGCGCACCGTCTACAACACGCTCGTCGAGCGGGGCGTCGACATCGACGACGTCCTCATGCGCACGCGGGTCGAGGGCCTCGACCTGCTGCCCAGCAACATCGACCTCTCCGCCGCCGAGATCCAGCTGGTGAGCGAGGTCGGCCGCGAGCAGGCGCTCGCCAGGGTGCTGCATCCGGTGCTCGACCGGTACGACTACGTGCTCATCGACTGCCAGCCGTCGCTGGGGCTGCTTACCGTCAACGCCCTCGCCTGCGCCGACAGCGTCCTCATCCCCATGGAGTGCGAGTACTTCAGCCTGCGCGGGCTCGCCCTGCTCAACGACACCATCGACAAGGTCCGCGACAGGCTCAATCCGCGCCTGACGCTCGAGGGCATCCTCGTCACCATGTTCGACGCGCGCACCCTGCACTCGCGCGAGGTGATGTCGCGGGTGGTGGAGGTGTTCGGCGATTCCGTCTTCGACTCCGTCATCTCGCGCACGGTGCGCTTCCCCGAGACGTCCGTCGCGGGCGAGCCCATCACCACCTGGGCCCCCAAGTCCGCCGGGGCCGACGCGTACCGGACCCTCGCGCGTGAGGTGATCGAGCGCACGGGCCGGTGACGGACGGCGGGGTGCCGGCCCCCGCCGCCGGCGCCGAGCAGGAACCCGGCGACACCCCGGCATCCGGTGACAC
>CAZDSL010000585.1:0-1664 GCA_964507655.1 uncultured Mycobacteriaceae bacterium
CGGCGAGGCCGATCTGGTCGGCGAGCACCCGCCACGCCTCGCGGTCGAACCCGGCCGCGGGATCGTCGCGCAGCCGGCGCGACTCGGCCGCGCCCCCGCCCGCCGCCGCCCAGTCGCGCACGGCGGCGCGGATCTCGTCGGGCTCCAGTTGCTGTTCCATGGTCCGTCCTCTCGCCGCCGCGCCCGTGCGCGCCTGCGCTGTGTGTTCCGGTGGTCCGCTGCGCCGCGTCACGGGGCCTCCGCCCGCGCCGTGAGCTCCGCGCGCACCCGCGAGCGGGTGATCTTCCCCGTCGCCGTCTTGGGCAGTTCCGCCAGGAAGGCGACGCTCCGCGGCACCTTGTAGCCGGCGAGCACGGTGCGGCAGTGCCCGATGACGGCCTGCTCGTCCACCGCCGGGTCGGCCGCGACGACGGCCGCGCACACCCGGCGCCCCCACCGCTCGTCGGGCAGCCCCACCACCGCCACCTCCGTGATGCCCGGCAGCGCGGCGATGGCCCCCTCCACCTCGCCGGGGTGCACGTTCTCGCCGCCGGTGATGATCATGTCGTCCGAGCGGCCCTCCACGTACACGTAGCCGTCGCCGTCCACGTGCCCCACGTCGCGCGAGTCCAGCCAGCCGTCGGCGAACACCGCGCGGGTGTCGTCGGGCCGCCCCAGGTACCCGCGCGCCATGAACGGCGTCGAGAACCACAGCGCCCCGGACCGCCCGGCCGGCAGCTCCTCGCCGGTGGCCAGGTCGCGCACCTGCACCCGCACGCCCTCGGTGGGCCGCCCGGCCGAGGCCAGCCGCCCCGCGTGCGGGCCATCGAGCCGGTGATCGGACGGCGGCAGGTAGGTGACCACCCCGCCCGCCTCCGTCATCCCGTACACCTGGCACAGCTCGCACCCCAGCACGCCGATCGCCTCGCGCAGCAGCGGCACCGTGATCGGCGACGCCCCGTAGGCGAGGTGGCGCAGGTGCGGCAGCGGCACAGGGTGCGCGGCCAGATGGTCGAGGATCGCGCGGATCAGCGTGGGCACGAACACCGCGTGGGTGATCCGGTGCCGCGCCATCGCCGCCACGATCGCGCCGGGCGCCGCGTCGCCCGGATAGATCTGCGGCGCGCCGTGCAGCAGCCCGTACTGGGCCCAGTACGCGCCGGCCAGGTGGAAGACCGGCGGGACGATGAGCAGCCGCGAGCCCGTGTCGAAGCGATGGGCGGTGGGCGTGGCGGCCCCGGTCTCCACCGCGCGCCGGTCGAGCGGCACGGCCTTGGGGGTGCCCGTCGAGCCGGAGGTGAAGAACACCAGCGCCATGTCGTCCGCGGCGGGCGTGAGCGGCGCCGCGGCGGGGGCGTCCGGCCACGGCTCCGCGGACGCCTGGTCGACGATCTCCACGTGCGCGCCGGCCGGCGCCACGGCGCGGGCCCGCGCCGCCCACGCGGCGGGCGCGAACACGTGCGTCACCCCGGTCTCTCGGCACGACTCCGCGAGCGCCTCGTCGGGCAGCCGGTGGTTGAGCCCCACCAGCGCGCCGCGGCGACGCCAGGCCGCCAGCACCGCGATCGGATAGCCCACGTCGTTGGGGCCCAGCCACGCCACCCGCGCCCCGGGTTCCGGGTGGGTGGCGGCGAGGATGCCGGCGGCGCGCGCGGCGGCGGCGTCGAGCAGCGCCCAGGTCAGCG
>CAZDSL010000586.1:0-1660 GCA_964507655.1 uncultured Mycobacteriaceae bacterium
CGCCGTCCACCAGGTGCGCCACCTCCTCGCCGAAGTCGGCGGTGAGCTGCTCGAGCGTGTAGCCGGTGTCCTCCACCGTGTCGTGCAGCAGCGCCGCGGTGAGCGTGGTGGTGTCCATGCCCAGCTCGGCGAGGATCGTGGCCACGGCCAGCGGGTGGGTGATGTACGGGTCGCCCGACTTGCGCATCTGCGTGGCGTGCCGCTCGGCGGCCACGTCGTAGGCGCGCTGCAGCTGGGCCAGGTCGGCCTTGGGATAGACCTCGCGGTGCAGCGCCACCAGCGGCTCGAGCACCGGCTGCACCGGCGTGTGCCGCTGCCCGGTGATGCGCCGCGCAAGGCGCGCACGCACCCGACGGGACGTCGCCGCCGCGGGGCCGGGCTTGGGTGCGGGGCCGGGTTTCGGCGCGGGGCCGGGCTTGGGTGCGGGGGCCTGCCGCGGCGCGGCGGGCTGTTCCTGCGCGGGGCGCGGGGCAGGCGATTGCGCCGCGGGGGCCACCGCCGCCAGGGAGCCGTCGGCCGGCCCCGCCGTGCGGCCGGCACCGGGCGTGCGGACTTTGCTTCCGCCCACATCGTCGCTCACGGGGCCACCTCCTGCCGATCGCACCGACGCCGTGCCACGACTCTATCCCTCAACCCGTGGTGAGGCAGTGCAGCGCGAGCCCATCGAGGCGCTCGCGTCCGCCCAGCCCGGGCACCTCGGACACCACCGACACGCCCACCACGGTGGCGCCGCACCGCTCGAGCAGGTCGGCCGACGCGCGCAGCGTGCCGCCGGTGGCGAGGACGTCGTCGACCACCAGGACGCGGCGGCCGGCCAGCGTGATCGCCTCGGCGGGAACCTCCAGCGTGGCCACGCCGTACTCCAGCGCGTACTCCTGCCCGTGCACGGGCGGCGGCAGCTTGCCCTTCTTGCGCACCGCGAGCACGCCCGTGCCCAGCTCCAGCGCCACGCCCGCGCCCAGCAGGAAGCCGCGCGCGTCGATGCCCGCGACGAGGTCGACCTGGCCGAGCACCGGCGCCGCCATGGCCCGCATGATCGCGCGCAGCGCGGGGCCGTCGGCGAACACGGGCGTGAGGTCGGTGAACAGCACGCCGGGCTGCGGGAAGTCGGGCACCTGCCGGGCGAGTCGTGCGATCGCGTCGACGGCCGCGGCCATCTCGGCGGGACCGTCGATCAGGCCCGGGGCCGCGTCGTCGGGGGTATTCACTGGAGCACCATCCACCGGTCCATGTTCCACCCGGCGCCCGCCCATGCGGCACTCGGGGCCCCGCCGTGCAGGCTCGTCGTGAGCGCCGTCTCCCGCGGCGTGGCGTACAGCGGCAGGGTCGGCAGCTCGCGCCAGAGGATGTCCTCGGCCTCGCGCGTGAGCGTGAGCGCGTCGGTGCCGGGCGCCGTGACCCGCAGCTGCGCGACGATCTCGTCGATGCGCCCGTTGCTGTAGCCGCCGATGTCGCCGGCCGCGCCGGTGCTCAGCGCCGTCAGCCGCGCCACCGCCGAGGCCGGCCCGCGCGGCGGGCCCGACTGCGCGCCGCCGGTGCCGCCGAGCACCGCGTCCACCGTGCCGTCGCGCAGCGCCGACGGCGTGAAGCCCGCGCTCGACGAGTCGTGGATCTGGATGCCCAGCGGCGCGCAGGCCTTGGTCATGGCCGCGACCGTCTG
>CAZDSL010000587.1:0-1652 GCA_964507655.1 uncultured Mycobacteriaceae bacterium
CAGGCGCGCGGCACGCTGGTGCACGCCGCGCTGGAGCAGCTCTACGCGCTGCCGGCGGCGGAGCGGGTGCCCGAGCGCGCGGCCGCGCTGCTCGAGCCGGCCTGGGCGCGCATGGTGGACGCACAGCCCGACCTGGCCGCCCTGGTGGCGGCCGACGAGCGCGCCGCCTTCCTCGAGGAGGCCCGTTCCCTCATCGCCACCTACTACACCATGGAGGATCCCACCCGCTTCGAGCCGCGCGCCTGCGAGCAGCGGGTGGAGGTGCGCCTGGCGGACGGCACCCCGCTGCGCGGGTTCATCGACCGCATCGACGTCGCGCCCGCCGGCCAGGTGCGGGTGGTCGACTACAAGACGGGCCGCATGCCGTGGGGCCCGGGCAAGGCCACGGCGCTTTTCCAGTTGAAGTTCTACGCCCTCGCGCTGCTGCGCGGCCGCGGCATCCTGCCCACGCAGCTGCGCCTGATGTACCTCAAGACGGGCGAGGACCTCATCTACGAGCCCACCGAGGCCGAGCTGGCCGCGTTCGAGCGCACGGTGTCCGCGCTGTGGCGGGCGATCCGCACCGCGGGCGACGCGGGCGATTTCCGCCCCACCCCCACCAAGCTGTGCGGGTGGTGCAACCACAAGGCCCTGTGCCCGGCCTTCGGGGGCACGCCGCCGCCGTATCCGGGCTGGCCGGGCGCGGCCTGACGGACGCCCGGACACGCGGGCGCGGGTGCACCGGCGCCCCCGCGCGCGCCGGTGCGGGCACGCGGGCGAGACTGTCGGGCATGACCGACC
This sequence comes from uncultured Mycobacteriaceae bacterium, assembly GCA_964507655.1. Classification (GTDB taxonomy): domain Bacteria; phylum Actinomycetota; class Actinomycetes; order Mycobacteriales; family Mycobacteriaceae; genus Tomitella. Next base: position 781 of record CAZDSL010000587.1, read on the forward strand.
ACCGAACGCAGGCCGGCCCGCCTGCCGCCGGCGCGTTTTACGCGCCGCTGGGCATCGCGGACGACGGCGCCGAACGCTTCTCCCCCACCGAGTACACGCGCAGCGTGTGGGACACCGGCATGCAGCACGGGTCGCCGCCGGCGGCGCTGCTGGTGCGCGCCATCGAGCGGGGCCTGCCGCGCGACGACGCCCGCATCACGCGCGTCACCGTGGAGCTGCTCGGTCCGGTCCCCGTCACGGAGACCCGGGTGCGCACGCGGGTGCTGCGGCCGGGGCGCGCGATCGAACTGGTGCGGGCGGAGCTCGATGCGCAGACCCCCGACGGCGCCTTCCGCACCGCCGCCACGGCCACCGCGTGGCGCATGGCCACCGCCGACACCGCCGCCGCGGCGCGCGCGACCGACCCGCCCCTCGGCGGCGCCGTCGCGCAGGACTCCCCCGGCTTCGGGTTCTTCGGCGGGCACGGCGTGACGACGTTCCTCGACGCGGTGGACTGGGCGTGGATCAACCAGGCCGACGGCGCCGCGCCCGGACGGGTGCGCGCCGCGCTGCGGGTGCGCCTGGTGGAGGGCGAGGAGCCGACGCCGCTGGAGGCGCTGTTCGGCATCGTCGACGCCGCCAACGGGGTGGGCGCCACCCTCGACCCGTCGCAGTGGACGTTCCTCAACACCGAGATGACCGTGCACCTGCACCGGATGCCGGAGGCCGGGCCGCTGGGGCTGGCGGCCGAATCGAGCATCGGCCCCGACGGGGTGGGCCTGTGCACGGCGGTGGTGCACGACGCGGCCGGCCCGGTGGCGCGCACGGCGCAGTCGCTGCTGGTGCGTGCGCGGAGCTGACGGCACGGCCGCGCGCACGCCGCCGGCGGCCGC
>CAZDSL010000588.1:0-1652 GCA_964507655.1 uncultured Mycobacteriaceae bacterium
GCTCGGGCGCCGATCGTGCCATTGCGCATTGGTAGAACTACGAGTTACGGTAACGACGAGGCAACCCCCACGTCCCGACCACTCACATCCCGATGCCGCGGACCGACCGGAGCTGGAGACATCACCATGACCCTCACCGCAGACTCGCGCCCCCGCGCCGCCACAGCCGCCGAGGACACGGCCGCCCCCGCGGTCGCCACCGCCGAGCAGCACGCGCTCGACGACGCCGCCTACACCGAGCGCCTGCGCCTGCTTTCGGAGGGCTCGGTCAACAAGAACTTCCAGCCGTTCCGCGACATCCCCTGGGATTCGCCGGAGTTCGCCGTGATCCCCGATGATGACCGCTGGATCCTGCAGCGCGAGACCGATCCGATGGGCGGCCACCCGTGGTACCTCGCGCAGCCCCGTGAGAAGCAGATCGCGATGGGCATGTGGCGCCAGGCCAACGTGGCCAAGGTGGGCCTGCAGTTCGAGAACATCCTGATCCGCGGCATGATCCAGTACGTCTTCGTGCAGCCCAACGGGTCGGCGGAGTCGCGGTACTGCACCCACGAGTGCATCGAGGAGTGCAACCACACCCTGATGTTCCAGGAGATGGTCAACCGCATCGGCGTGGATGTGCCGGGCATGAACCGTTTCCTGCGCGGTGTGGGCCAGCTGCTGCCGCTGGCGGGCTCGACGCTGCCGCTGATCTTCTTCATGGGCGTGCTCGCCGGCGAGGAGCCCATCGATCACCTGCAGAAGCGCATCCTCCGCGAGGACGGCGACATCCACCCGATCATGCGCTCGGTCATGCAGATCCACGTGGCCGAGGAAGCGCGCCACATCTCCTTCGCGCACCAGTTCATCGAGCGCCGTGCTCCCCGCATGTCGCGTGCGCGCCGCTTCCTGGCCTCGCTGGCCATGCCCGTCATCATGCGGGTGCTGTGCGACGCGATCGTGGTGCCGCCCAAGGAGTTCTGGGACGAGTTCGATGTGCCGGCGCAGGTGCGCAAGGAGCTGTTCTGGGACAGCGACGCGGCCCGCGCCGAGCTGGCCGGATACTTCGGCGACGTGCGCATGCTCGCCGAGAACGCCGGCCTGATGAACCCCGCCTCGAAGCTCATGTGGAAGGCCTGCGGCATCTACGGCCGCTCGTCGCGCTACCGCAGCGAGCCGCACCGCTGAGGCCGGCCGCGCCGCCGACCCCAGTCCTGAGCGAACGGAACCAGTGCCGTGCCCCATGTGATCACCCAGCCGTGCTGCAGTGACGCCTCGTGCGTGTACGCCTGCCCGGTCAACTGCATCCATCCCACGCCCGACGAGCCCGATTTCCTCACGGCGGAGATGCTGCACATCGACCCCCAGGCGTGTGTTGATTGCGGCGCGTGCGTCACCGCCTGCCCGGTCGACGCGATCGTGCCCGAGGTGAAGCTCGAGGACGACCAGCGGGTGTTCACGCAGATCAACGCCGACTTCTACCGCGTGCAGCGCGAGCGCCCGGTGCTGGCGCCGGTGCAGCCGGCGGCATCGGTGCGCGGTGAGCGCGGGCCGCTGCGGGTGGCGATCGTCGGCTCGGGGCCCTCGGCCATGTACGCGGCCGACGAGCTGCTCACCCAGCCCGGGGTGCAGGTGGACGTGTTCGACCGGCTGCCGGTGCCGCACGGCCTGGT
>CAZDSL010000589.1:0-1651 GCA_964507655.1 uncultured Mycobacteriaceae bacterium
TTCGCGTTCATCATCATCCTGGTGATGGTGGGCCTGTACCGCTCGCTGCGGGTCGAGGCCTTCCGGGCGCAGAGCGTGCGGCAGAGCCTGTCGGCGTCGCTCTCGGGCCGCATGCGCGACCGCGCCGGCCGCACGTGGCGCCACCGGCTGGGCAGGGTGCTGTCCTTCCCCGGCGAGGAACGCGCCCGCGCCTTCGAACGCACCGTGCTGCTGCCCAGCCTCGGCGAGGTGGTCGACGAGCTGCGCAGCCGCGGCATCGAGGCGCACTGCGGCCCGGTGCACGCCCCCGACACCGACCCGGACGACGAGCCCGACCTGGTCCAGCTCGAGATCGGCGCGGGCCGCGACGCCTTCCACTACCAGGTGTGGCGCCGCAAGGTCGCCATCCCCGCGTTCAGCATGAGCGTGCCGCGCAGCGCCGACGAGTACGTGCGCATGGAGGTCTATCTCGACGGCGGCACCGGCCAGGGCTACGACATCATGGGCTACTCCAAGGAGCAGATCATCGAGGACGTGCTCGACCAGTACGAACGCCATCTGGGTTTCCTCCAGATCCAGGAGAACAGCACCGGCTCCTGACCGCCCACCCCCACCGCTAGGAGGATCACCATGCCCGCGACCCTGTACATCGACGGCGCCTGGACGTCGGCAGCCGAGGGCGGCACGCGCGAGATCCGCTGCCCCGCCGACGGCTCCCCCGTCGGCACGGTGGACGAGGCCGCCGCCGCCGACACCGGACGCGCCATCGCCGCCGCCCGCCGCGCCTTCGACGAGGGCCCCTGGCCGCACACGCCCGCCGCCGAGCGGGGCGCCCTGCTGCTGGCCGTCGCCGACGCCCTCGCGGAACGCCGCGAGGAGTTCGCCCGCGCCGAGTCGCTCGACACCGGCAAGCGCCTCGTCGAGAGCCGCATCGACATGGACGACATCACCGCGTGCTTCCGCTACTTCGGCCGCCTCGCCGATCAGCAGGCGGGGCGCGTGGTCGACCCGGGCCTGCCCGAGGTGGACAGCCGGGTCGTGCACGAGCCGGTGGGCGTGTGCGGGCTCATCACCCCGTGGAACTACCCGCTGCTGCAGGCGGCGTGGAAGGTGGCGCCCGCGCTCGCCGCCGGCAACACCTTCGTGCTCAAGCCCAGCGAACTCACCCCGCACACCGCGATCCTGCTGATGGACGTGCTCGCCGAGGCGGGACTGCCCGCCGGCGTGGGAAACCTGGTGCTCGGCGCCGGGGCCACCGCGGGCGCGCCGCTGTCCGAGCACCCCGACGTGGACCTGGTCTCGTTCACCGGCGGACTCGTCACCGGTCGTGTCATCGCGGCCTCGGCGGCGCCGACCGTGAAGAAGGTCGCCCTGGAGCTGGGAGGGAAGAACCCCAACGTGGTCTTCGCCGACGCCCACTTCGACGCCGCCGTCGACAACGCGCTCAACGCCGCCTTCGTGCACAGCGGGCAGGTGTGCTCGGCGGGCTCCCGACTGCTGGTCGAGGAGTCGCTCCACGACCGTTTCGTCGACGAGCTGGTCCGCCGCGCCGAGCAGATCCGCCTGGGCGGGCCGTTCGACGAGTCCGCCGAGACCGGGCCGCTCATCTCCGCGGAGCACCGCGACAAGGTCACCGCCTACGTGCAGGCCGGGATCGACGAGGGCGCCGTGC
>CAZDSL010000590.1:0-1647 GCA_964507655.1 uncultured Mycobacteriaceae bacterium
AACGTGCCGAATTCGCTTGGCCGGCGGGAGTTGAGGCCGACGGGAGCGGCTCGCCCACAGGCGCACCGTTCTCCACAGTTCTCCGCATTTGCCCAGGTCGCGATGCTCCAGGTACGGAGGCGTCGGCGGCCGGCCGGTCATGCTCGACCCGTGGACATCGACAACGCACCGTTCCGCGGCGCCGACGCACTGGCCGCCGGTGCCGTCTCCCGGCGGCGGCTGCCGCAGCAGTACCGGCGCGTCCTGCCCGGCGTGTACCTGCGCACCGCGGTGCCGCTCACCGCGCTGCAGCGCGCCCGGGCGGTGTGGCAATGGTCGCGGGGGCGTGCGGTGTTGGCCGGGGTGTCGGCGGCGGCGGTGCTGGGGGCGCAGTACCTGGGCGACCACACCCATGCCTGTTGCGTCCGCGCCACGCCCCACCGCCTGGCACCGCCGTACCGCTGGCTGCACGTGCACCAGGACGCGCTCGCCCCAGAGGACGTGTGGCGGGTGCAGGGCATGGCCGTCACCTCGCCCGCCCGCACCGCCTTCGACGTGGCCTGCCGCATGCCGTACCCCGCGAGCGTCGAGGTCATCGACCAGATCTACCAGGCCACGAGGCTCACCCGCCGCCGGCTGGCCGAGTACGTCGCCCGGCACCCCGGCTTCCCCGGCATCGCGCAGGCCGCCGCAGCTGTGGACGCCTCCGACGAGGGCGCCGAGTCGGTGTGGGAGACCCGCGCGCGCATGGCCGTCGTCGCCGCCGGACTCCCCCGCCCCGAGACCCAGGTGTGCATCCACGACGCGGACGGCTCGTTCCTCGCGCGCGTCGACATGTGCTGGCCGCAGTACCGGGTGATCTTCGAGTACGACGGCGACGACCCGCACTCGACGAAGCGGCAGCGCGACCGCGACATCACCCGCTGGAACGACCTCACCGATGCGGGGTACGCCGTCATCCGGGTGCGCGCGCCCCACCTGCGGGGCGACATGCCGCGGGTGCTGGAGCAGCTGCGCAGCGCGCTCCGGAAGGCGGGGGCGGACGTGTGAGGGCTGTGAGGGCGAAGCCGGGCCGCCGGAGCCTGCGAGCAAGCGTATTTCGCACATTCCGCAGCCGGAACGTGCCGAATCCGCTTGGTGGGCTACAGGCCCGCGTCGCCGGGCACCAACGTGAACGCGCCGCCGCGATCCGTCCGCAGCACACCGAAGTGCCGATGGTCGAGCGTGGCGATGCGGTCGGTGCCGTACCTGCCCGCGAGAACGACGTTGGACGCGTCCGCCACGCCGATGTCCTGGTCGCGGTAGCGATGCACCACCGCACGGGCCTCCGCCAGCTCCGCCACGCCGAACTCCGGCAGGTCCCATGCACCCTGCGCCAGCTCGGCCAGCACCGCCAGCCCCGCGTCGACGCCGATCCGGGTGGCGACGAGATAGTCCAGCTCGGCGACGACGAACGGCGACACCACCAGCGCACCGGCCTCCGCGGCGAGCGCCGTGCTCACCGCGTCATGGTCGGGCTCGGAGGCGTCGAAGAATGCGAGCAGCGCGCTCGTGTCCACGATCAGCGCGGACACGCCCTACCGCTCCCCGAAGCCGGCCAGGTGGGCATCCGCCTCACGCGCGATCGGCCTGCCGCTGCGGAACAGGCCGCCGCGTGGCCGCGGACGC
>CAZDSL010000591.1:0-1645 GCA_964507655.1 uncultured Mycobacteriaceae bacterium
GCCCTGCCCACCCGCCGGCCGACCCCGGCGACACCGACCCACCCTGGTGACACAACCGCCGCAACCCCGGCCACGCTGACACGGTCGCAACCCCCCAACCCCACACCGCCCACCCCGACGCCACCACCCGGCGCCGGGGCACACGGGCATGCCCAGCCCGGCACGCCCAGAGGCGCCGCGCGCGCCCGCCCCGGCATGCCGCCGCCGCATGACCACACGGTTACCGTCGACCCCATGCCCCGCACACTGATCCTGCTCCGCCACGGCGAGGCCGCCACCCCCGCCGGCACCCCCGACCGGCAGCGGCCGCTCACCGCGCACGGCCGGACCCAGGCCGCCGCCGCAGGCCGGCTCATCGGTACCGCCCACACCGTCGGCGCCGTCCTCTGCTCCCCCGCCCTGCGCACACGACAGACCCTCGAGGCCGCCGCACACGGTGCCGATTGGACCGCGGCCACACCCGCCCGAACCATCGCCACCGGCCTCTACAACGCCGACGCCGCCGCAGTGCTCTCGGAGATCGCACTGGTCGACCCCGATGTGCACACTCTGCTGGTGGTGGGCCACTTCCCGGGCCTCCCGCAGACCGCACTCGCCCTCGATCCCCACGGCCCCCTGGCGGCCGACGTCCGACGCGGCCTCCCCACCGCCGGGCACATCGTCGTCCGCACCGACGATCCGTGGGACGAGTTGCCCAACGCGACGTGGGGCTCCGGCACCCGCTACGGCACCATCATCGACGTCGTCGCCCCCTGAACCCGGCCCTACCACCCCCCACTTACGCATTCGACCCATCCGAATAGGTTTTACACTGGGGCCATGCGATTCCCCTCCGCGTTCCTGGGCGGCCGCCGCGGCCCGCAGGATCTGGCCGCCGTCTCCGCGCTCGACGAGCCCACCCGCCGCCGCCTCTACGAGTTCGTGTGCTCGAGCGCCGAGCCCGTCAGCCGCGACGACGCCGCCGAGGCACTGGGCATCGCACGCAAATCGGTGGCCTTCCACCTCGACAAGCTCGCCGAGGCCGGCCTACTCGATACCGGGTTCGGCAGGAGGGGCCTGCGCCGCGGCCCGGGCGCCGGCCGCCCCGCCAAGCTCTACCGCCGCGCCGACCGCTCCTTCACCGTGCAGCTGCCGGACCGCTCCTACGCCCTGGCCGGCCACCTGTTCGCCCAAGCGATCGACGACGCCGCACAGTCCGGTACCTCGCCCCGCTCGGCACTGGCACGCAACGCCACCGAGCTCGGCGAGCAGATCGGCGCCACCGCCGGCCGGTCCACCGACGAGCTCATTGCGGCCCTCGAGCGCTGCGGCTACGAGCCCCGCCTCGACGACGGCACCATCATCCTGGCCAACTGCCCGTTCCATGAGCTCGCCGAGGAGCACACCGAGCTGGTCTGCGCCATGAACCTCGACCTGGTCACCGGCGTGCTCCGCGGCTCGGGGTGCACCGGCTGCGCCCGCTCCCGCCCGCACGACAGGTACTGCTGCGTCGCCATCACGCCCGACTGACCGGGCGCGAACCACCCGGACCCGTCCGGCCGATCACGAGACCCACACCCCCTGACGCGCCCCGGACCCCACGACGGGGGGGGGGGCCGCGCCCCCCCCCCGCGCCCGGGGCGGGGCGGGCCCCGGGGCGGGGGGG
>CAZDSL010000592.1:0-1639 GCA_964507655.1 uncultured Mycobacteriaceae bacterium
GGGCCTGCCCGCAACACAGCACCGCCCGCGCCGATCACGGCGCGGGCGGTGCTGTGCGTCGGCGGCGTCAGGCCCGCTCGGCCTCGCTCTTGATGCGGGCCAGCGTGGCGTCCATGCCGGCCGTGAGGTTGCCCTGGAACGGCTTCTCGCCGCCCATGAAGTACTTGACCAGGAACTGCGAGACCTTCGAGGTGCCCTCCGGGGTTTCGCGCCGCTCCGTCACGGTGGTGCTGTGCCCGTCGCTGTCGAGCTCGTACGACCAGATCGTGCGGTTTTCGTTGATGCGGAAGGCGATCTGCTTGTTCGGCTCGTAGCGCACCACGGTGGAGGTGGTGGGCCACACGCGCCAGCCGTGCTTGTTGAGGTTGAACGTCTTGGTGCCCACGCCCATGGGGCCGGACACGCGCATCATGCGGGTCATCGGGCTCCACTCGCCCATCCGCTTGAGGTCCGAGACGATCTGCCACACCTTCTCCACGGGGGCGTCGATGTCGATGGCGGCTTTGAGCTCGTCGCTCACAGGGGCTCCGTTCTGTCGGGGGCGGCGCGGCTGCGTGCCGGTGCCGAGTTGTCTGCAACCCGTGTTTACAGTCAGTCGGCATCGTAGCGGCCCGCACGCTGTCCCGGCTAGTGGCACCGCTCACATCGGAGACTCCGCCGCGACGGTACACCAGGAGTGATCGCGCCCGGCGCCCGCCGTGCGCGCAGAGTCGGGAGGGCCGAGATGGAGAAAGTGATCTACGCGTTGTGGCGCGACGAGGACAACGGCGACGGGAAGCCCTGCAGCGCGGCGCGCGACCTGCTCTCGCGCGAGCTGCGGGGGCCTGTGGCGCAACGGCTGCGCGAGGCGGGCGCGCGCGGCGTGCAGGTGTGCGTCGACGACGCCCCGGTGGCCGACGCGCCGCTGCGGCTGACCACGTTCGATCACCCCGTGACGGCCTTCGTCTCGGTGTGGCTCGACCGCTGCCAGAGCCCCGAGCGCGAGCGCATCGAGGCCGAGCTGCGGCCGCTCGCCGACAGGCTCGCGGGCTGGCTGGTGGTGGAGTCGGTGCCGATGGCCATGCCCGCTCCGACGGGCGACGACGCCCGCGTGCGCGGCTTCACCGGCATGGCGCTGCTGCGCCGCCCCGACGGCATGGACCCGGAGCTGTGGCGCTCGCGCTGGCAGGACGACCACACGCAGGTGGCGATCGACGTGCAGGGCACCTTCGGCTACGTGCAGAACCTCGTGGTGCGCCCGGTGACGACGGGCGCGCCCGAGCTCGCGGCCATCGTCGAGGAGCAGTTCCCCGACGAGGCGAAGGGCGACATCTACGCCTTCTACGGGGTGGACCGCGGCCGCGACGACGCGCGCGCCGAGCTGGCCCGCCGCATCGACGCCATGGGCGCGTCCACGGCCGCGTTCGGCGCGGCCGAGCAGATCGACGTGGTGCCGACGAGCCGCTACGTGCCGGTGCCGCCCGCGTTCGTGTGAGAGGCGGCCGGCCCGGGCCTCCGCGTGCGGGAGGCCCGGGCCCGAACGCCTGTCATTCGGTTGAAGGAATCGTCGCGGCGGTGGCGCGCTGCCCCGTGCCGAGTCGGTGCGCCGGGCTCCGGATCGCCGCGGCCGCGCCGCGCCGGGTCCCGGGTCCGCGGCGCC
>CAZDSL010000593.1:0-1639 GCA_964507655.1 uncultured Mycobacteriaceae bacterium
AGGCCTGGCCCACCATGGAGCGCAACGGCCAGCTGTTCGTGTGGAACGACCCCGAGGGCGGCAAGCCCGAGGACTACGTGCCCGAGATCGAGGGCTACGGCTCGGACGAGTGGACCGACTGGACGTGGAACTCGATGCTCATCGAGGGCTCGAACTGCCGCGAGATCGTCGACAACGTCGTCGACATGGCGCACTTCTTCTACATCCACTACGCGTTCCCCACCTACTTCAAGAACATCTTCGACGGGCAGATCGCCTCGCAGTGGCTCAACACCAAGGGCCGCCCCGACGTGGGCATGGCCTCCCAGTACGGCGGCGACACGCTGCTCGAGTCGGTCGCCGCCTACTACGGCCCCTCCTACATGATCAACCCGCTCACCAACTACTACAGCGGCTTCAAGGTCGAGTCGGTGCTGATCAACTGCCACTACCCCGTCTCGCAGGACTCCTTCGTCCTGCAGTGGGGCGTGATCGTGAAGAAGCCGCAGGGCGTCTCCGACGAGATGGCCGACAAGCTGGCCGAGAAGTTCACCGAGGGCATCAGCGAGGGCTTCCTGCAGGACGTCGAGATCTGGAAGCACAAGTCGAAGATCGACAACCCCCTGCTGTGCGACAACGACGGCCCCGTCTACCAGATGCGCCGCTGGTACGAGCAGTTCTACGTGGACCGCGCCGACGTCACCGACGACATGGTCCAGCGCTTCGAGTACGAGGTGGACACCACCAAGGCCAACGAGTACTGGGAGAAGGAGGTGCAGGAGAACCTCGCCCGCATCGAGGCGGAGAAGTCCGCGGCCGGTGACTCCGACGGCCGCACCCCTGCGCAGGAGGCCACCGGCCGCCAGGTCGAGGTGTGAGGGCGTGACCGCACAGCCCGGGTGGGCCAAGGCCCGCACGTCCACCGACCCCGCCGAACGCGCGGCGCTGCACGCGGCCACCGAAGAGGACCGCCGCCGCTACATGGTCGACGGCATGGCGCCGGTGGCGTGCGAGCGGTGCGGCACGAGCGTGCTGGTGCGCAAGCTCACGCCCCAGCACACCAGCGTGCAGTGGCAGGGCGATGCCGCCCGCGCGTGCCCCCGATTCGCGGAGTGGGCCCGCGCCGGAAGGCCGACCGCCCTACGGGACGGGTGCCCCGACCTCGATTCTTCGATAGTGCATGCTGTTCGGGCGGGTCGCATCGACGTGCCCGCCGACGACGACCCGAAGTCCGGGTCGGATGACATTGCGAAGGACTGAACGAGGATGTCAGAGGCACTATCGCCCAACTCGGACAACGCGGCACCGGAGGCCGGCGCCTCGGGCGTCAGGACCGCCGCCGACGGCACCGGCCTGGTGGGCAGCCACGTGCACACGCTCTCGTTGGCGCGCGTGGTCGCCGAGACCGACGACGCGCGTTCGCTGGTCTTCGACGTTCCCGCGGAGCTCGAGGCCAGGTTCGGCTACTCGCCCGGGCAGTTCCTCACGCTGCGCATCCCCAGCGACCTCACCGGCTCGGTGGCGCGCAGCTACTCGCTGTCCAGCTCCCCGCACACGGGCGATCAGCTCACCGTCACCGTGAAGCGCACCCGCGAGGGCTACGCCTCCAACTGGCTCTGCGACAACGCCGCCGCCGGCATGAAGGTGGACGTGCTGCAGC
>CAZDSL010000594.1:0-1634 GCA_964507655.1 uncultured Mycobacteriaceae bacterium
TCGGCCGCGTCCACCGGCTGCGCGGCCCCGGCGAGGTCCGCCCAGTCGAGCACGGCACCGCGGCGCAGCTCCGGCCGGGCGACGTCGCCGCCGTTGCGCAGGGGCACGCCGTCGCCGGGGGTGCGCACCAGGAGGCGCAGCTCGGGCAGGCCGTCGTCGCCGGCGGCGGCGAGCAGCTCGGCGACGCGGTCGTAGCCCACGAAGCACTCGGGCGCGACGAGCACCGTGGCGTGGGTGCGCTCGAGCAGGTCGAGCGCCTCGTGGCCGGTGTAGCGGGTGCTGATCGGCACCAGCACCGCGCCCGCATAGTGCGCGGCCAGCGCGGCCTCCACCCAGTGGTGGGTGTTCGGGGCCCACAGCGCCACCCTGTCGCCGGGGCGCACGCCGTGGGCGAGGTAGGCGCGGGCGATGAGGCGCACCCGGTCGAGCAGCTCCGCATAGGTGATGCGCTGGTCCTCGTCGACGATCGCGACGTTCTCCGCGAACACGTCGGCGGCCCGGATGAGGGCTGCCGGGGTGGTGCGCGGGAGCGCCTCTGCGCCGGGACTCGACGGTTCGCTGCTCACTGGGCCTCCTCGGTTCGATGCGCGGGCACAGCCAGGCTACACGGCTACACAAGCAAGTGCTTGGTAGGGTACCGTACCGACAGTGGCGTGAGCCAGTGAGAATCTTCGGGCCAAAGGAACGGTGATGACCGACACGACAGCGCCGACGGCGCAGCCCGCGGGGGCCGCGATGACAGCAGAGGACGCCGCATTCGCCGCCGAGGCGCGGCAGTGGCTGGCCGACAACCTCACGGGCGAGTTCGCCGAGCTCAAGGGCCTCGGCGGCCCGGGTCGCGAGCACGAGGCCTTCGAGGAGCGCCTGGCGTGGGACAGGCACCTGGCCGCCGCCGGCTGGACCTGCCTGGGCTGGCCGAAGGAATACGGCGGCCGCGGCGCCACCATGAACCAGCAGGTGCTCTTCCACCTCGAGTACGCCCGCTCCGGCGCCCCGGCGCGCGTGAGCCACATCGGCGAGGAGCTGTTGGGCCCCACCCTCATCGCCTTCGGCACCGAGGAGCAGAAGAAGCGCTTCCTGCCCGGCATCCGCAACGTCACCGAGCTGTGGTGCCAGGGCTACTCCGAGCCGGGCGCCGGCTCCGACCTGGCCGGGGTGTCCACCTCGGCCCGCCGGGACGGCGACAGGTGGGTGATCAACGGCCAGAAGGTGTGGACGTCGCTGGCCCACCTGGCCGACTGGTGCTTCGTCGTGGCGCGCACCGAGCCGGGTTCGCAGCGGCACAAGGGCCTGAGCTACCTGCTGGTGCCGATGCACCAGGACGGCATCGACGTGCGGCCCATCATCCAGCTCACCGGTACCTCCGAGTTCAACGAGGTGTTCTTCGCCGACGCCACCACCGAGGCCGACCTCATCGTGGGCGAGCCGGGCGAGGGCTGGAAGGTGGCGATGGGCACGCTCGCGTTCGAGCGCGGCGTGGCCACCCTGGGCCAGCAGGTGCAGTTCGCGGGCGAACTGGCCGCGCTGGTGGAGCTGGCCGAGAGCAACGGCGCCGCGCAGGACCCGGCCATCCGCGAGCGCCTCACCCGCGCCTGGGTGGGCCTGGAGGTCATGCGCGCCCACGCCGCGCGCAC
>CAZDSL010000595.1:0-1628 GCA_964507655.1 uncultured Mycobacteriaceae bacterium
GTACTACTCGATGCTCATCTTCCCGCTGATGATGACGGTGGTGCTGCGCAACTCGACGGTGCGCAACTGGCCGGCCTGGGTGGCGGCGTACCTGTTCCTCAGCTTCGACAGCTGGTATTCGTCGCGCTTCATCATGACCGGCAAGACGGTCGAATCGCTGCGGGCCACGTTCGGCTGGGGGCTACTGCTCGTGGTGGTGTTCACCGTGCTGCTCAACCGCTACCTCGTGGCCCGGGCGCAGGGCCGGCTGGCCTCGGGCATCGACCCGCTTCCGCCGGCCGCGGACGCGCCTCCGGCCGACCCCCACCGCGAGCGGCCGGACGCCCCGACGGGCCCGGCCGGAGGCGGCGCCGCCCCGCCCTCGGGTATTACCGTGGGGGCATGACCTCCTCCGAGCTCCCCCGGCCGGGCGTCGCGCTGTCCGACGACGAGTGGCGCGCCCGCCTCACCCCCGACGAGTACGCGGTGCTGCGCCAGGCGGGCACCGAGCGCCCCTTCACCGGCGAGTACACCGACACCACCGACGAGGGCGTCTACGTGTGCCGGGCCTGCGGCGCCGAGCTGTTCCGCAGCACCGAGAAGTTCCACTCGCACTGCGGCTGGCCGTCGTTCTTCGACCCGGCCGACTCCGACGCCGTCATCCTGCGTGAGGACGCGTCGCTGGGCATGGTGCGCACAGAGGTGCTGTGCCGCAACTGCCACAGCCACCTGGGGCACGTCTTCACCGGCGAGGGCTACCCCACGCCCACGGACCAGCGCTCCTGATTCAATCCGACCCCCCTGCGGCGGCCCCCGCAGCCGTCCCCCCCCACAGCACCCCCCCGCGCCCCCCACTGGGGGGGGGCGCGGCGGACCGCTCCCGGGACCCGGGGGCTCAGGGCAGGGCGTTGATCAGCCGCTCGGCGCTCACGCGCGGGCCGGTGAAGAACGGGATCTCCTTGCGCACGTGCAGGCGCGCCTCGCTGGCGCGCAGGTCGCGCATGAGGTCGACGATGTCGGCCAGCACCGGGCCCTCGAAGGCGAGGATCCACTCGTAGTCGCCCAGCGCGAAGGCCGGCACCGTGTTGGCGCGCACCTGCGGGTACGGCCGGGCGCCCATGCCGTGCTCGGCGAGCATGCGGCGGCGGTCCTCGTCAGGCAGCACGTACCAGTCGTACGAGCGCACGAAGGGGTAGACGCAGACGTAGTCGCCCGGCTCCTCGCCCGCGATGAACGCGGGCAGGTGGCTCTTGTTGAACTCCGCGGGGCGATGCAGGGCGGCGTTGCTCCAGTACGGGGTGCTCGCCCGGCCGAGGGCCGTCGTGCGGCGCACGTCCGCGTACACGGCCTGCAGGTCCTCGATGCGCTCGGCGTGCGTCCACATCATCCAGTCGGCCTCCGCGCGCAGGCCCTGGATGTCGTAGAGGCCGCGCAGGGCGACGCCGCGGTCGTCGAGGCCGCCGAAGAACTCCTCGGCCTCGGCGATCGCGGCGGCGCGGTCGTCACCGAGCGCGCCGGGCGTCACCGAGAACACCGAGATGAGCATGTAGCGGACCGTGGAGTTGAGCTTCGCGTAGTCGAGTTTCGCCATGCCCTCATCCTGCCACCGCGCCCGCCGCGGCGGCCCGCCGCCGATGCCCCGCGGGCGC
>CAZDSL010000596.1:0-1623 GCA_964507655.1 uncultured Mycobacteriaceae bacterium
GCCCGGAGATCAGGACGACGTCGGCATGCGCCTTGGACACGCCCGCCGCGACGGTGCCCACGCCCAGCTGCGAGACCAGCTTGACGTGCACGCGCGCCTGCGGGTTGGCGTTCTTCAGGTCGTAGATGAGCTGCGCGAGGTCCTCGATCGAGTAGATGTCGTGGTGCGGCGGCGGCGAGATGAGCCCGACGCCCGGCGTGGAGTGCCGCACCTCGGCGATCCACGGGTACACCTTGTCGCCGGGCAGCTGGCCACCCTCGCCGGGCTTGGCGCCCTGCGCCATCTTGATCTGGATGTCGGTGCAGTTGCTCAGGTAGTGCGAGGTGACGCCGAAGCGGCCGGACGCCACCTGCTTGATGGCACTGCGCCGCCAGTCGCCGTTCTCCTCCGGGTCGAACCGGCGCGGGTCCTCGCCGCCCTCGCCCGAGTTGGAGCGGGCCTGGATGCGGTTCATCGCGATGGCGAGGGTCTCGTGCGCCTCGGCCGAGATCGAGCCGTAGCTCATCGCGCCCGTGGAGAAGCGCTTGCAGATCTCCGAGACCGGCTCGACCTCCTCGATCGGCACCGGCGGGCGCTCGCCGAACTTGAAGCGCAGCAGCCCGCGCAGCGTCGCCAGGCGCTCCGACTGGTCGTCGACCTTCTTGGTGTACTCCTTGAAGATCCGGTACTGGCCGGTGCGGGTGGCGTGCTGCAGCAGGAACACCGTGTCGGGGTTGAACAGGTGGTACTCGCCCTCGCGGCGCCACTGGTAGTCGCCGCCCACCTCCAGCTCGCGGTGCGCCCGCTCGCTGGGCCGGTCGGTGAAGGCCAGCGTGTGCCGGGCCGCCACGTCGGCGGCGATCTGGTCGAGGCCGATGCCGCCGATGCGCGAGCTGGTGCCGGGGAAGTACTCGTCGACGAGCTCGCGCGACAGGCCCACCGCGTCGAAGAGCTGCGCGCCGGTGTACGAGGCGATGGTGGAGATGCCCATCTTGCTCATCACCTTGAGCACGCCCTTGCCGGCGGCCTTGACGTAGTTGGCCACCGCCTTCTCCAGCGTGAGGCCGGGCAGGTCGCCGCGCTTGTGCAGCTCGTCGATGGCCTCGAACGCCATGTACGGGTTGATGGCGGCCGCGCCGTAGCCGATGAGCATGGCCATGTGGTGCACCTCGCGGGCGTCGCCCGACTCGATCACCAGGCCCACCCGGGTGCGGGTGCGCTCACGCACCAGGTGGTGGTGCACGGCCGCGGTGAGCAGCAGCGACGGGATCGGCGCCCACGTCTCGTCCGACTCGCGGTCGGAGAGCACGACGATGCCGATGCCGTCGGCGATGGCGGCCGACACCTGGGCGCGCACGTCCTCGAGCGCCGCGCGCAGCCCCTCGCCGCCGTCGGCCACCTTGTACAGGCCGCGGATGACGATGCTGCGGAAGTCGGGGAACGCGCCGCCGTCGTTGACGTGGATGAGCTTGGTGAAGTCGTCGTTGTCGAGGATCGGGTCGGCCAGCACGATGCGCCGGGTGGACTCGCCCGTGGGGTGCAGCACGTCGCCCTCGGGGCCGATGGAGGTGGCCAGGCTGGTCACCAGCTGCTCGCGGATCGCGTCCAGCGGCGGGTTGGTGACCTGCGCGAACATCTGCGCGA
>CAZDSL010000597.1:0-1612 GCA_964507655.1 uncultured Mycobacteriaceae bacterium
TCCACCAGCCGGTACGCCCGCGGGCGCTTGAACCGCGAGAGCATCGGGTGCGCGCGGCAGAACGCGTCGAGCGCGTCGGCGGCGGCCTGCGCGTCGGCGGGCAGATCCTCACCGGCCTCGGCCGGCTCCTCGCCCGCGCCGTGCCTGCGCACGATGTAGGCCACCACCAGCTGGCCCCACTTGTCGTCGGGCACGCCCACCACCAGCGCGTCGGCCACGCCGGGGTGCTCGCACAGGGCGGCCTCCACGCCCACCGGGTGCACGTTCTCGCCGCCGGAGAGCAGCATGTCGTCGCGCCGGCCGACGATCGTCACGTACTCGCGCTCGTCCCACGTGGCGAGGTCGCCGATGTGGAGCCAGCCGTCGTGGAACTTCTCGGCGTCCTTCTCGGGGTTGGCCGAGTACTGGCCGGCGCTCTTGGGCGAGCGGACGATCACCTCGCCCACCTCGCGCCCGTCGCGCGCCACCGTCTCGTCGGGGCGGGCGGGGCGGTCGTCGAACAGCTTGACCACCGCCACGTCGTCGTCGATGCAGGCCCGGCCCGCGGTGCCGGACATCTCCGGCAGGTCCACCGGCCGCAGGAAGGTGTTCCAGAAGCCCTCGGTGCTGCCGTAGCCGTTGAAGATGCGCGGGTGCAGCACCCGCTGGTAGCGCAGCGCCGCCTCCCGGTCGAGCGGCGAGCCCATGGTGACCACCCCGCGCAGCGTGGACAGGTCGCGCCGCCGCGCCTCCTGGGCGTCCGAGAGCATCGCCAGGTTGGTGGGCGCGCCGATGAGGAACGTCAGGCCCTGCGATTCGACCAGGTCGAGCACCGCGTCGGCGTCGAAGGAGCGCAGCGGCACCACGGCGCTGCCCACGTAGAACGACGGGTTGGGGCCCGCGCAGTACAGGCCGCCGCGGTGGAACCAGGGCGACATGTTCAGCGTCTTGTCCTCGGGCGCGAGGGGGAACTGCATGATCACGTCGTGCGCGCTGAAGATCTCGATCGCGCTGTTGAGCGGCACGCCCTTGGGCATGCCGGTGGTGCCGGAGGTGTAGAGCCGCGTCGTCTCCTCCCAGATGGTGCGCGGCACGTCGGGCACCGGGCCGGTGGCGGCGGCCAGGTCGTCGTAGCGGAGCACCCGGGCGCCGGGCGGGGCGGCGATGGGCTCGCCCGGCCCCACCGCGACGATCACCGGCGGCACGTGCCCGGCGCGGGCCAGCGCGTCGGACACCATCGCGCCCAGCTCGCTGTCGTAGAAGTACACGGCCGGCCGGTTGGCGGTGAGGATGTAGGCCGTCTCGCCCGCCGCCAGCCGGAAGTTCATCGGCGAGCCGACGGCGCCGGCCACCTGCGTGGCCAGGTAGAGGTGGGCGAACTCGGGGCCGTTGAACAGCTGGTAGGCGACCACGTCGCCGCGGCCCACGCCCAGCTGCGCCAGCCCGGCGGCGAGGGCGTCGACGTCGCGGCCGAGCTCCCGGTACGTCCATGTGCGGCCCGACGCCGGATCCTCGATGGCGGGGCGGTCGCCGAACCGGTGCAGGTTGCGGCGGAAACCGTTGATGTAGGTGAAGTCGTTCTCGAAATAGGCGCGGTACGCGGCGGCGTCGTAGCCGGTGTCGCTGTAGCCGG
>CAZDSL010000598.1:0-1612 GCA_964507655.1 uncultured Mycobacteriaceae bacterium
CGACGGCGCGCATCCGCCCGGACGCGATGATGCCGACGCGGTGGCACAGCCGCTCCACCAGGTCGAGCTGGTGGCTCGAGAAGATCACCGGCACGCCCTCGGCCGCCTTCTCGCGCAACACCTCGGCCATGACGTCGACGGCCACCGGGTCGAGGCCCGAGAACGGCTCGTCGAGCACCAGCACGGCCGGGTCGTGCACCAGCGCGGCCGCGAGCTGCACGCGCTGCTGGTTGCCCAGGCTCAGCGCGTCGACGGTGTCGCCCACCCGCGCGTCGATGCCCAGCCGTACCGTCCAGCGCTCGACGGCGGCGGCCGCGTCGGCGCGCGACATGCCGTGCAATTCGGCCAGGTAGGCGAGCTGCGCGCCCACCTTCATCTTGGGGTACAGCCCCCTCTCCTCCGGCATGTATCCGATGGATCGGCGCAGGTCGAGGTCGATGAGGTGCTCGCCCAGGCGCACCTCGCCGGCGTCGGCGGCCAGCACGCCCAGCGCGATGCGCATGGTGGTGGTCTTGCCGGCGCCGTTGCTGCCGACGAAGCCGAAGATCTCGCCCGGCTGCACGGTGAAGCCCACCCCGTCGAGGGCGCGGACGGTGCCGTACGACTTGGTGATGCCGTCGATGGTGAGCGCGGCGCCGCGGGGCGGGGCGTGGCTGTGGATTGCGGTCATGTGTGCTCCAAGTGGTCGGGGACGGTGCGGGTCAGGGGGCGTCGTCGGGTTCCGGGTCGGGCCGCGACCACGCGAGGATCAGTGTGGGCGACGTGCCGCCGATGAGCAGCGCCGTCACCACCAGAAGCCCGCCCATATACGCGAGCTGCGACGATCCGCCGCCGCCGCTGGAGATGAAGATGAGCACGGCGGCGGGGATGAACACGGCGACCTGCGTGATGGTGAGGCCGATCGAGCGGGCGCTGTTGCGCAGGGCCAGCTCGTACTCGTCGAGCGCGTCGCGGGGGGCGTCGCCCGGGCGTCCCGAGACGATCTGCAGCGCCGGCCACAGCAGGAGCAGCGCCACCGTCGCCCCCAGCCAGGCGAAGTACGCGGC
This sequence comes from uncultured Mycobacteriaceae bacterium, assembly GCA_964507655.1. Taxonomy (GTDB): domain Bacteria; phylum Actinomycetota; class Actinomycetes; order Mycobacteriales; family Mycobacteriaceae; genus Tomitella. The sequence goes on from CAZDSL010000598.1 coordinate 1,047, forward strand.
CGTGTAGTCCCAGTACGTGAGCACCGCGATCGCCGTCATCGCCGCATACAGCAGGCCCAGCCCGACGACGAGCGTGCGGCGGGCCCGGCGCGTGCGCAGGCGGGGGAGCAGCGCGCGGTGACGCCGCTGCTGGTCGAGGAACCTGCGGGTGCGGTAGGCCTGGTAGCGGTCGAGGAAGCTGAGGTCAGTCACGGCGATCACCGTCTTCTCGGCCGGCGTGGCCGGTCTCGGGTGCGGGGTAGAGGCTCTGCGAGAGCGGGGGGAACTCGGTGCGCGCGAACACCGCCTCGACCGGCAGCGCGAACACCTCGCAGATGCGCAGGGCCAGGTCGAGGCTGGGGTAGTGGTCGCCGCGTTCGAGGGCGCCGATGGTCTGCGGATTGACGGAGACCAGCTCGGCCAGCTGCGCGCGCGACATCCTCCGCTCGGCGCGCAGCACGCCGACCCGGTTGAAGATGGGGAGCGAACGCCCCTTGCGTGCAGCACTCACAGAACGAAGTGTTGTATAAACCCAACGGTTCTGCAAGTGGAAACAATAAGATGATGGGTGTTCGTGATGGAGGGGT
>CAZDSL010000599.1:0-1609 GCA_964507655.1 uncultured Mycobacteriaceae bacterium
ATGCGCCTTCGACCTGCGCCTCATCGCCCCGCGCCTGCCCCCGTTCGACGTGCCGCCCGGGCACACCGAGGCCACCTGGCTGCGCGAGCTCACCACGCGCGGGGCCGCCCGCCGCTACGGCAGCCCGGCGGCCAACCCCGCGGCGTACCGGCAGATCGAGCACGAGCTGGCCGTCATCGAACAGCTCGGCTTCCCCGGCTACTTCCTGGTGGTGCACGACATCGTCGAGTTCTGCCGCCGCAACGACATCCTCTGCCAGGGGCGCGGCTCGGCGGCCAACTCCGCGGTGTGCTTCGCGCTGGGCATCACCTCGGTGGACGCGGTGGCCGCGGGGCTGCTGTTCGAGCGGTTCCTCTCGCCCGAGCGCGACGGGCCGCCCGACATCGACATCGACATCGAATCCGACCGCCGCGAAGAGGCCATCCAGTACGTCTACCGCAAGCACGGCCGCGAGCATGCCGCGCAGGTGGCCAACGTCATCACCTACCGCCGCCGCTCCGCCGTGCGCGACATGGCCCGGGCGCTGGGCTTCTCGCAGGGGCAGCAGGACGCGTGGAGCAAACAGGTGCGCGGGTGGGGGCGGCTGTCGCAAGACCAGGACCTGCGCTCCGGCACCGACATCCCGGGCGCCGTGCTCGACCTGGCCGCCCGCGTCGAGGACGCCCCCCGGCACCTGGGCATCCACTCGGGCGGCATGGTGATCTGCGACCGCCCCGTGGCCGACGTGTGCCCCGTCGAATGGGCACGCATGGAGGGGCGCACGGTGCTGCAGTGGGACAAGGACGACTGTGCCGCCGTGGGGCTGGTCAAGTTCGACATGCTCGGCCTGGGCATGCTCTCGGCGCTGCACTACGCCATCGACCTGGTCGCCGAGCACAAGGGCGTCACCGTCGACCTCGCGCAACTCGACCTGGCCGAGCCCGCCGTGTACGAGATGCTGCAGCGCGCCGACTCGGTGGGCGTGTTCCAGGTGGAATCGCGCGCCCAGATGGCCACGCTGCCCCGGCTCAAGCCCCGCACCTTCTACGACCTGGTGGTGGAGGTGGCGCTCATCCGCCCGGGCCCCATCCAGGGCGGCTCGGTGCACCCTTATATCCGGCGGCGCAACGGGCAGGAGGCCGTCGCCTACGAGCACCCGTCCATGGAGCGTGCGCTGGCCAAGACGCTCGGCATCCCGCTGTTCCAGGAGCAGCTGATGCAGCTGGCCGTCGACGTGGCCGGGTTCAGCGCCGCCGAGGCCGACCAGCTCCGCCGCGCCATGGGCTCCAAACGCTCGCCCGAGAAGATGGAGCGGCTGCGCGGGCGGTTCTACGAGGGCATGCGGCGGCTGCACGGCATCACCGGCGACAAGGCCGACCGCATCTACGAGAAGGTGTGCGCCTTCGCCGACTTCGGCTTCCCCGAGAGCCACTCGCAGTCGTTCGCGTCCATCGTCTACTACTCGGCCTGGTTCAAGCTGCACCACCCGGCAGCGTTCTGCGCCGCGCTGCTGCGGGCCCAGCCGATGGGGTTCTACTCGCCGCAATCGCTGGTGGCCGACGCCCGCCGGCACGGGGTGGCGGTGCACGGGGTGGACGTCAACGCCTCCGGGGTGGAGGCCGGGCTGGAG
>CAZDSL010000600.1:0-1608 GCA_964507655.1 uncultured Mycobacteriaceae bacterium
GGGCCCGGCGGGTGGAACACGCGCGCCCCGCCCGGCCCCACGCGCAGCGGCGCGGGCACCGCGGCGTCGAAGGCGTCGGTGGCGGGGCCGTCGAGCACCGCGGCGAGGATCATGCCGTCGGCGTCGTCGACCACCGTGCCCACCAGATCGGCCAGCGCGCGCACCTTGAAGTCGCGCGCCGAGCCGACCACGAGCACCGGCCGCGCGCGGGCCGGATCGCGCAGCGCGGACAGCAGCGCGCGCAGGTCGGGCGGCTGCACGATCCGGGCGCCGCGCGTGATGGGGAGGCCGGCGTCGTGCCCCCCGAGCGCCGCGGCGAGGGCGGCCGCCGAGCGCGGGGCGCGGCGCAGCGGGGCGTCGGCGTGATGGTCGATCCACACCCAGCCCGTGTGCCCGGAACGCTCGATCGCGTAGGCGACGGCGCTGCGGGCGACGGCCGGCGCGGGTGTGGGGGCGGCCGGCCTTACCGCGGCCGGCGCGGGCACGGGAGCCGCCGGCGCGGGCACGGGCTCGTCGAGCAGGAAGAAGCCGATGCGACGGCCGGCGCCGCGGTCCTCGCGCCCGGCGCGGCCGGTCACAGTCCAGCCTGCCAGCTCCGCGTCGAGGGCCTCCTGGGGCCGCGGCCCGCCGGGCAGGAGGGTCGTGTCGAAGCGGAAATAGACCGGGCAGGCGTGCACGGGGGACTCCTTTTCTGTGCGGGCCTGGTGCCCGGGGCCGCGGTCGAGGACGGGGGCGGCGCGCGTGGGGCGCGCCCTCCTCATTGTGTCAGCGCGATTGCTGTGACGGCGGTCCCACGCCGTGCCACACTGAAAGTGTACGTACGGTCACAGATATACCGGCGCGGCGCGCCGGGGACGCGGGAGGCGCGGCGATGACGCCGATGGACACGGAGCGGGCGGCACGGCACGGGGTGCCGCAGCGGGCGCCCGCGGGCGGCGCGGCCGGCCCGGAGCACGAGGCGGTGATCGTCGGGGCCGGCTTCGGGGGCATGGGGGCCGCGATCGCGCTGCAGCGCCTCGGCATCGACGACGTCCTGATCCTCGAGCGCGAGGACGACCTGGGCGGCACCTGGCACGTCAACCACTACCCGGGGCTGGCGGTGGACATCGCCTCGGTCACCTACTCGTATTCGTTCGCGCCCAACCCGTACTGGTCGAGGCTGTTCGCCCCGGGCGCCGAGCTCAAGGCCTACGCCGAGCACATCGCCGACACCTACCGCCTGCGGCCGCGGATGCGCTTCGGGTGCGTGGTGGAGGGCGCCCGCTGGGACGAGGACGGCGGCTTCTGGTCGGTGTCGATGCGCGGGGGCGCGACGGTCACCGCGCGCTACCTGCTCACCGCCACCGGGTTCCTCTCGCAGCCGCACATGCCCGCCATCGACGGCATCGACGAGTTCGCCGGCACCGTCCTGCACACCACCGCCTGGGACGACGACGCGGACCTGCGCGGGCGCCGGATCGGGATCATCGGCACGGGCGCCACCGCAGTGCAGCTGATCCCCGAGCTGGCCCGCGTCGCCGAGCGGCTCACCGTGTACCAGCGCACGCCCATCTGGGTGGTGCCCAAGATCGATTTCCCGATCCCGCGCCCGGTGCAGAAGCTCTTCGC
>CAZDSL010000601.1:0-1605 GCA_964507655.1 uncultured Mycobacteriaceae bacterium
GGGCGCCGCGCTCGGCGAGCGCCACGAGGGCGGGCCGCGCGGTGCCGCCCGCGCCGAGCACCACCGCCGGCGCGTCGGCGAGCCGCGGGCCGCGCGGCGCCGCCAGCTCGTCGAGCGCGCCCGTCACGCCGTCGACGTCGGTGCAGTCGGCGCGCCAGCCGTCCCCGGTGTGCACGAGCGTGTTCGCCGCGCCCACCAGCCGGGCCCGCGGCGTGCGCTCGTCGGCGCACTCCAGCGCCGCGAACTTGCCCGGCATCGTCACCGACAGGCCCACCCACTCGGGGCCCAGCGAGGCGACGAGCGCCGGCAGCTCCTCGGCGCCGCAGTCGATGCGCTCGTAGGTCCAGTCCTCCAGCCCCAGCGCCCGGTAGGCGGCCAGGTGCAGCAGCGGCGATTTCGAGTGGGCGACGGGGCGGCCCAGCACCGCGGCCTTGCGCGGCTCACCGCCCACTGTCGAGCACCCCCGCGGCCTGCGCCTTGGTGATGTTCGCCAGGTGCTCCTCGTAGTTGTCGGTGAACAGCGTGGTGCCGTCCTTGCTCACCGTGACGAAGTACAGCCACGCCCCGGGGGCGGGATGCTCGGCGGCCTGGATCGCCTTGTCGCCGGGCGCCGAGATCGGCGTGGCGGGCAGGCCCTCCATGGCGTACGTGTTCCACGGCGTCGGGCGGGCGCGGTCGGCGTCGGTGGTGGCCGTCTCCTGGCGGTCGAGCGCGTAGTTGACGGTGGAGTCGAACTGCAGGCGCTGCCCCTTGCCGAGCCGGTTGACGATCACCCGGGCGACCTTGGTGAAGTCGTCGGGCGGCGCCTCGCGCTCGATGAGCGAGGCGGCGACCAGCGTGTCGTAGGGGCTCAGCCCGCTGCGGGCGCCCGAGTCGAGGAGGCCCTGGGCCTCGAACGCCTGCGCCGAGTCGGTGATGAGCGTGCGCAGCACGGTGGCCGCGTCGGCGGTGGGGTCGAAGTCCCAGCTGCCGGCCTTGATCAGCCCCTCGTAGCGGCGTTGCGGGTCGGCGACGGCGCGCACCCTGTCGAGGGCCCACGGCGGCACGCCCAGGGCGGCCGGGTCGGAGGCGGCGAGCGCGTCCGAGAGCTGCTCGGTGGTGATGCACTTGCGGGCGCCGTGGTCGTCCATGCAGCTCGCGTCCGACACCAGCCGCAGGATGCCCGGCGTGACGTTGCCGGACACGGTGGTGATGTCGGCCAGCTGGCGCCCCTCCGGGATCACCACCGCGCCCACCCGGCCCTGCGGCGACGTCATCTGCGCCACCGCCGCCGAGCCGGACATCTCCGTCTTGAGCCGGTAGTAGCCGGGGCTGATCGTGCTCATCGCCGCGTTGCCCTCGGCGGCGTCGAGGAAGGCCTCGGTGCTCTTGACCACGTCGCGCTCGTGCAGGGTGCGCGCGATGGCGGTGGTGGAATCGCCCGCCATCACCTGCACCACCACGCCGTCCTTGCCGGTGCCGGAGTAGTCGGGCACGTCGTGGAAGAACTGGCCCAGCAGCGACTTGACGCCGATCACCGCCACGCCCGCGATGACCACCAGACCCACCAGCGCGAGCACCGTGTTGCGGCGCCGCCGCCGCTGCGCCGCCTGGGCGGAGCGGCGG
>CAZDSL010000602.1:0-1601 GCA_964507655.1 uncultured Mycobacteriaceae bacterium
AGGTACGTACCGAGAACCACTGAACCGAAAGTTGTATTGAAATGAACGATGCTGTGATGCGCGGCGGGATGCTGGTCAACGGCGGGACGGCGGTCGCCCTCGCGCTCGAGGCACTGGGTGTGAAACGGGTCTTCGCCATACCGAGTGCCCACAATCTTGCGATCATGAAGGCCTTGCATCAACGCGGGGTAATCGAGATTGTCGGCTGCCGCCACGAACAAGGAGTTGTGCACGCTGCAGACGGTTACGCACGAACCACCGGTCAGCTAGCGGTCGCCATCGTCAGCACCGGGCCGGGCACGGCCAACGCCATGGGCGGGCTATACGAGGCGCACTTCGCGTCCTCCCCGGTCCTGTTGATCACTAGCCAGGTTGAGTCTCGCTACCTCGGCCGCGGCCGCGGATACGTGCACGAGGCCGAGCACCAGGCCGACATGCTTCGGACAACATGCCGAGAAGTGGTGACGGTCGCACATGCAGAGGAGATAGCAGAGACCGTCGTGCGGCTGGGTCGGTCTGCGGTCAGCGGACGTCCACGCCCAGTTGCAGTTGAGATTCCCACCGATCTGCAAGAATTGCCCGAGATTGAACTCGACGTCACTGCACTCTTCGAATCCGCTGCCCGACCGGTTTCCCGGCCACGACCCTCACGCGAAGCGGTAGCCCGCGCCGCCGCACTGCTCGCCGACGCCCGTAGGCCCCTGATCTGGGCAGGAGGCGGTGTTATCCGTTCCGGTGCCGAGAAGGCGTTGCTAGAAGTCGCCCGGAAATGGCACGCGCCCGTTCTGACCAGTCGCGAAGGGCGCGGCGCCATCGCGGAGGACCACCCCTTGAGCATCGGCGCGGTCGCCACGGTGTGCGAAATGCCCGACTACATCGCAAGCTGCGACACTCTGCTCGCCGTCGGCACTCGATTCCAGCAGTACCCGACGGCTGAGTGGTCATTGCGGCTACCAAACAAGATGGTTCACCTCGACATCGACCAATCTGTGATCGGCCGCAGCTACCCGGCCACAGAGGCGATCTGCGCGGATGCGGTCGAAGGCCTGCAAGCTCTCGCTGCCGCGCTACCACCCGTCGCCACCGAGTCGATGCCCGAGCGCAGGAAGCACCTAGCAGCCGGCCAGAAGGTGGTCCGTGGGCTCCGCGAGACTCTGACCCACCGCGCGGGGCCCGATCAATTCCAGATCTGCACATCGATCAACCGCCACCGACCGCGCGGTGCAGTGGTGGTGCGCGACGCGACCGTGCCAGCCTACGTGTGGGGCGAAGGGCTGCTGACCATCTGGCGTCCACGAACGTCGATCCGTTCCGCTGCTGCGGGCATCGGCCCTGGACTGCCGCTCGCCATCGGCGCGGCCCTCGCCAACCAGGAGCACGTGGTTTTGCTTCAAGGTGACGGCGGGTTCATGCTCAGCGTGGGTGAGCTCGCCACCGCCGTGCAACATCGGGCACCGGTCGTCATCTGCCTGTTCAACGACCACGGATACCAGATGCTCCGAAACATCGAGGCAACGATCGGAGACGGCCTGCAACACGACGTCGATCTGGCTGCACCCGACTTCACGGCCCTCGCGGTTGCCTTCGGCGCCAAAGGCTAC
>CAZDSL010000603.1:0-1597 GCA_964507655.1 uncultured Mycobacteriaceae bacterium
TGCGCACCGGCGGCCCGGCCCTGGTGGACGTGGCGCACTGGGCCAGCGAGTTCCCCTGGTGCGCACAGGCGGCCGGCGTGCTGCGCGACGCCTTCGGCCCGGCGCTGCGCGTCGCGGTGTGCGCGGCGCGCACCGATCCGTGGACGGTGGGCGCCACGCAGGAGTGACGCATCCGGCCGGGCCGTCGCGGGATGCGGGGCGGGGACGGTCGGCGCGGTACCGTGGCACGCGATGACGACGATCCAGGAGAGGTGCGCGTGAGAGCCCAACCGGAGGTGCAGCGCCGGCTGCTCGAGCTTGCCGAGATCGACACCGAGCTGGCGCGTGCGGCGCACCGGCGCCGCACGCTGCCCGAGGCGCAGGAGGTCGAGCGCCTGCAGGCCGAGCGCACCGCGCAGAAGGACGCCGCCGTGGCGGTGGAGATCACCCTGGAGGATCTCGACCACGACATCCGCAAGCTCGAGGGCGAGATCGACGCGGTCCGCAAGCGCGAGCAGCGCAACGCGGAGCGCCTCGCGGCGGGCGGCGTGCCCGCCAAGCAGCTCAGCGAGATGGAGCACGAGAACACCAGCCTGCAGCGCCGCCGCGGCGTGCTGGAAGACGATCTGCTCTCCGTGATGGAGCGCCGCGAGGCCGCCGACGCCGACCACGACCGGGCCGGGGCGCTGGTGGACGACCTCGACGTGCGGCTCGAGGACGCCCGCCGAGAGCTGGCGGAGGCGGAGGCCGACATCGACTCGGCCGAGCGCTCGGCGTCCGCACGACGGTCCGAGGCGCTGGCGGCGGGCTTCCCCGACGAGCTGCTGGCCGACTACGAGCGCTCGCGCGAACGCGCCGGCATGGGCGCGGCGCTGCTGCGGGCGCGCCGCTGCGGCGCGTGCCGCATGGAGATCGACCGCGCCGAGATCGAGCGCATCACCACCGCCCCGGCCGACGAAGTGGTGCACTGCGAGGAGTGCGGCGCCATCCTGGTGCGCACCGGCGAGTCGGGGCTGGGCACGGGCCGCCCCGCCGAGTAGCCGCCGCCCGCAGCCGTGCACACCGCCGCGCCCCGCGGCACGACAGAGGAGGGCCACGCCCGATGGACGTGATCGTGGAGGCCGACGGCGGCTCGCGCGGCAACCCCGGGGTCGCCGGGTACGGGGCCGTGGTGCTCGATGCGCGCGGCTATCCGGGCGCCCGCACCGTGCTCGCCGAGCGCGCCCGCGGCATCGGCCGCGCCACCAACAACGTCGCCGAGTACCGGGGCCTCATCGCGGGCCTGGAGGCGGCCGCCGATCTGGGCGCCCGCACCGTCGCCGTCCGCATGGACTCCAAGCTGGTGGTCGAGCAGATGTCGGGCCGCTGGAAGGTCAAGCACCCCGACATGGTCCCGCTCGCCGCCCGCGCCCGCGAGCTCGCCGCGGGGTTCGCCGAGGCGTCGTACACCTGGGTGCCGCGGGCCGAGAACGCGCACGCCGACCGCCTCGCCAACGCCGCCATGGACGGGGCCCCCGTCGCCACCACCGCCGCCCCGGCGGGGGAGGACAGCACTGAGGACACCCCTCCGGCGGGCGGCGCGGAGGCGAACGCGGCCGGCCGCCGCGGCGCCGCGGCC
>CAZDSL010000604.1:0-1595 GCA_964507655.1 uncultured Mycobacteriaceae bacterium
CTGCCCGGCCGCCCTCAGCGCCAGGTGGACCGCTCGGGCAGCTGGCGCAGCTCGACGATCTCGAACGACATCGTGTCGAAGCGTGCGAGCAGGCCGCGCAGCTGGGTCTGGTCGAGGATCCGCCCGAACAGGGACGTGGTGCCGCGCGCCGCCGAGTACTCGGCCGTGAGCTCGGGGAACGCCGCCACGGCCCGCTCCGACATGCGGGACCGCACCACGAATTCGTACAGCATCGGCCCATCACCTCTTCACCGCCGCGAGCAGGTCGGCCGCCCTCCATCCTGAGCGCGGCCGCCCGCCGGGGCATCACCCGCCGTAGGTGAGGACGGTCCCGCCCCGGCGCGGTTAGCGTGCGGGTGGCGGATCGACGACGGACACGGGGACGGCCGCACACCCGCCCCGGCACGGAGGAAGGGGCTGCACATGGGCGGCGTCATCGGCGATCTGCTGCCGCTCGCGGTGGGCGTGGCCGTCTCCCCGCTCCCCGTCATCGCCGCGATCCTCATGCTGATGTCGGCCCGGGCGGCGGCGGTGAGCACCGGCTTCGCGGCCGGGTGGCTGCTCGGCATCGTCGCGGTGACGGTGGTCTTCACGCTGGTCGGCGGCGGGGTGCAGTCGGGCGACGGGCCGTCGACGACGGTGTCGGTGGTCAAGCTCGTGCTCGGCGCGGCGCTGCTGGTGCTCGGCGGCCGCCGCTGGCACGACCGCGACGCCGCCGCCGAGGCGCCGCGCTGGATGCAGGCGATCGACGAGTTCACGCTGCCGAAGGGGCTGGCGCTGGGGTTCGCGCTGGCGGCAGCCAACCCGAAGAACCTGCTGCTGGGCGTCGCGGCGGGCGTCACCATCGGCTCGGCGGGCCTGCCCGTCGGCCAGGCGACGGGCGCCGTCGCGGTGTTCGCGGTGATCGCGGCCTCCACCGTGGTGGTGCCGGTGGCGGGCTGCATGGTCGCGGCCGACGCCCTGCGCGGTCCCCTGGACACGCTCAAAACGTGGCTGCAGGAGCACAACGACGCGATGATGGGCGCGCTGCTCCTGGTGCTCGGCGCGGTGCTGCTGGGCAAGGGCATCGGCGGGCTGAGCTGAGGGGCGGGGCGGCATGCGGTGGTCGGACGCGACACGCGCGGCGCGCGCGGCCGGCGCCTGGTGCCGTAGGCGGCTGCCGGAACGCAGAAATCTCAAACACGACCTGATCGCCGGGCTTCCCGGCGCCATCAGCAGCGTCCCCGACGGCATGGCGAGCGGCGTGCTGGCGGGGGTGAGCCCGGTGCACGGGCTGTACGCCAGCTTCGCCGGCCGCACCTTCGGCAGCCTGCCCTCGGGCACCCGGCTCATGGTGATCGCCACCACCAGCGCCGCGGCGCTGGCCGCCGGCTCGGGGCTGGCCGATGTGGCCCCGGAACGCCGGCCCGCCGCGCTGGGGCTGCTCACACTGCTGGCCGGGGCGATGATGCTCGTCGGTGCGGTCGCACGGCTGGGCCGGTACACCCGGTTCGTCTCGCACTCGGTGATGACGGGCTTCCTCACGGGAGTGTCGCTGAACATCGTGTTCGGGCAGCTGACGGCGCTGGCGGGCGCCGAGGCGCACGGGTCCGTCG
>CAZDSL010000605.1:0-1589 GCA_964507655.1 uncultured Mycobacteriaceae bacterium
AAGCGCGGCGAGTTCGCGGTGCGCGGCGGCATCCTCGACGTCTTCCCGCCCACCTCCGACCACGCCGTGCGCGTGGAGTTCTGGGGCGACGAGGTCACCGAGCTGCGCCCCTTCTCGGTGGCCGACCAGCGCTCGATCGCCGAGGTCGACGTGCCCGTCCTCATCGCGCCGCCCTGCCGCGAGCTGCTGCTCACCGGGCCGGTCCGCGAGCGCGCCGCCGCGCTCGCCGCCGAGCACGCCGAGGACGCGGCCCTGGTGGAGATGCTCGAGTCGCTGGCCCAGGGCATCCCGGCCGAGGGCATGGAGGCGCTGATCCCGGCGCTCGTGCCCGGCGGCGCCGTCCTGCTCACCGACGTCCTCCCCGAGGGCGCACACGTGCTCATCGCCGACCCGGAACGGGTGCGCACCCGCGCCACCGACCTGGTCAAGACGGGCCAGGAGTTCCTGGAGGCGTCGTGGAGCGCGGCCTCGGTGGGCGGCGACGCGCCGCTGGACACCTCGCGGCTGAACCTGGGCGACACGGCCTACCGTTCGCTGCGGCAGGTGCGCGAGGCGGCGACGGCCGCGGGCGTGCCGTGGTGGACCATCAGCCCCCTGTCCGCCGGCGACGAGGACGAGCACCGGCCCGAGCTGTCGGCCGCCCCCCGCGCCCGCGGTTCCGAGGAGCAGATCCAGACCGTCTTCGCCACGCTGCGCGCGCACGTGGCCGAGGGCGGCCGGGCGGCGATCGTCGTCGGCGGCGCGGGCACGGCCGCCCGCATCCTCGAGCGCCTGCGCGAGGCCGAGGTGCCCGCCGTGCGGGCCTCGACCGCCGCCGACCTCGAACCGGGGCGCGTCGCGGTGCTGCGCGGCGCTCTGCAGGACGGCCTCGTGCTGCCCGACGCGCGCCTCGTCCTCGTCACCGAGGCCGACCTCACGGGCAACCGCGTCGCGGCGGTGGGCGACGGCAAGCGGCTGCCGCCGAAGCGGCGCAACCAGGTCGACCCGCTCGCCCTCGCGGCGGGCGACCTGGTGGTGCACGATCAGCACGGCATCGGCCGCTTCGTCGAGATGACCTCGCGCACCGTCTCGGGTGCGCGGCGCGAATACCTGGTGCTCGAGTACGCAGGCAAGCGCGGCCAGCCGGGCGACAGGCTCTTCGTCCCCATGGAATCGCTCGACCAGCTGTCGCGCTACGTGGGCGGCGAGATGCCGGCGCTGAGCAAGCTGGGCGGCTCGGACTGGAAGAACACCAAGCGCAAGGCGCGCAAGGCCGTGCGCGAGATCGCCGGCGAACTGGTCCAGCTCTACGCCAAACGGCAGGCGGCGCCCGGGCACGCCTTCGCGCCCGACACCCCGTGGCAGCGCGAGATGGAGGACGCCTTCGCCTTCACCGAGACCTCCGACCAGCTCACCGCCATCGACGAGGTGAAGGCCGACATGCAGCGCCCGGTGCCGATGGACCGCGTGATCTGCGGCGACGTGGGCTACGGCAAGACCGAGATCGCCGTGCGCGCCGCGTTCAAGGCGGTGCAGGACGGCAAGCAGGTGGCGGTGCTGGTGCCCACCACGCTGCTGGCCCAGCAGCACCAGCAGACGTTCGAGGACCG
>CAZDSL010000606.1:0-1582 GCA_964507655.1 uncultured Mycobacteriaceae bacterium
CCTGACTTGGGCCAAGTTAGTGTGCACGCGCTGGTCAACAGATGGCGGCGAGCGCGTCGCGTAGTTCGGGTGGGAGGGGGTCTTCGGCGGTGAGGAGTTGGTGCCCTGCGCGGATCTGGACGGTGCGGTAGCGGCGGGTGGTACGGACGAACTTCTTGATCGACCAGCCGGTGCGGTCTTCGATGAACCGGGTGACCGCGAGCGCGGCGAGCACCACCGATAGGTGCGCTTCGATGGATTCGCGTTTGTGGTGGTAGATCGGGCGCGCACGCAGGTCGTGCTTGGACATGCGGAAGGACTTCTCGATGTGCCACAGCCGGTGGTAGGCGCCGATCACGAACTCCGGGGTCGGGTCGGTGATGTTGGTGATGTAGGCCTTCAGTCCGGCCAGGCCGCGTGCCTTGGTCTCCAGTTCACGGTTCACGCTCCTTGCGCCGCCAGCGAGCTTGACGAACCGGTTCCGCTTCACTGCGGTCTTGCCGGCGACGGCCTTCTCGGCCTTGGCGATCTGCTCATCGATCCCGCGTAGCGTGCGGCGGGCACGGTCGGCCTTGTATTGGTAGTAGATCACCTTGTCCGGTCTACCTTTGGCCCTGTGTTTGGCGGTGGCCGGCCACGGCTGGGTGAACACGTGCCCGTCGGGGATCTGCTCGTCTGGATGAGCCGTACGCCACTTGGCCACCTGGTAAGGGACCTCAGGAAGACGGTCGCCGATGATGTAGGACAGCCCAGCGTCCTCGATCTGGTTCCGGTTGGTCTCTGAGACCATTCCCGCATCGGCGACCACGGTGACGCCGACCAGGTCGTGGGCGGCCATGAACGACGTGATCACCGGCAGCATCGTCTTCGTCTCGGCCTTGTTGCCCTCGAACGCCTCCACCATCAACGGGAACCCAGAGGCATCGGTGAGCAACCCGATGGTGATCTGCGGCTCCAACCGGCGTTCCTTCGAAAACCCCGGCTCACCGAACCCGTCGGCCTTGTCGGTCTCGAAGTACAACGTGGACACGTCATAGAGCACCAGCGACGCCGGCCCCAGCGCCGAATGCGCAGCACACGCCGCAGCCAACCCACGGCGCCAGGAATCCTTGGCATACAAGGGAAGCCGGCGTTTCACCGTCCGGTAAGAAGGCGACTTGACCCCGACCTCGGCCAACACCCGTAGCGAGTCCAGCTTCGAGGTGGGCTCAACGACCCGCGCCAACACCAGCTGCCGAAAGACCTCATCACCACCAGCGGCATCCTCGTCGAACCCGAGTGCGTGATAGGCGCGGCACAGCGCCTCCCACAGATGACCCATCCGCGTTGAGGTGATCGGTAACGGACCCGACGATCCCTCAGTGTCCAGCCCGAGATCCAACTCCGCCTGCCCACGGGCCAGCCGCTGCCTAGCCGCCGCCTTCAAAGCCGCCAACTCCTGCTCATCATGGGCAGACCCCACATGCTCAATCTCCCGCGACCCCCGCCTGGTGGAGTACACGATCTGCACCGCCGTCGCCCCCGAGGCGGTCCTCACCGTCCGCACATACGCCACAATGCGCACACTACGGGCCGGATTAGTGCACAGATCGAGCCGCCTCAA
>CAZDSL010000607.1:0-1580 GCA_964507655.1 uncultured Mycobacteriaceae bacterium
GGCGGATCCGGAGAGCACGCGCGCGGCGATGCTGCGGATGCGCGGGTGGCTGGACGGCCCCGCCGACGGCCCGCGGCCCCCGCGCGCCGAGCTGGCCGCGGCGGTGCGGCTGAGCGCGCGCACCCTCGAGACGGTGGCGCCGGGGCACAGCGTGGAGCTGCGCGTGCCGCCGTTCGTGGCGGTGCAGTGCATCGAGGGCCCGCGGCACACGCGCGGCACGCCGCCGAACATCGTCGAGACCGACCCCCGCACGTGGCTGGAGCTGGCCGCCGGCCGCCTGTCCTGGGACGACGCGGTGGCCTCCGGGGCGCTGTCGGCCTCGGGCGCACGCGCAGGCGAGATCGCGCGCCGGCTGCCCATCGTGCCGCTGTAGACGCGCGCCCGGGGCGCCGCGCCGCGGCGCAGCGGGCCGGTGTGACCGACCACGCCCCGTGCCGGCCCCGTCCGGGCCGTAGAATGGCGGGGCACCGCCCAGCCACGCCGAGGGAGCACTCAGTGGGGACCGACGTCGATCCGACGAGCACCTCCAGCATTTCCGATCGCACAGCACGTCCCGTGCCCGCGCCACGCGGGAGCGGCGCCCCCGATGTCCCCGAGCCCGAGCCCCGCGAGGAGTGCGGCGTCTTCGGAGTGTGGGCCCCGGGCGAGGATGTCGCCAAGCTCACCTACTACGGCCTGTACGCGCTGCAGCACCGCGGCCAGGAGGCGGCGGGCATCGCGGTGGCCGACGGGTCGCAGATCCTCGTGTTCAAAGACCTTGGCCTGGTCTCGCAGGTGTTCGACGAGCAGACCCTCGGCTCCATGCGCGGGCACCTCGCCGTGGGCCACACCCGGTACTCCACCACCGGCGCCACCACGTGGGAGAACGCCCAGCCGATCTTCCGCACCACGGCGGCCGGCACCGGCATCGCGCTCGGCCACAACGGCAACCTCGTCAACACGGCCGAGCTGGCCGCCGACGCCGCCGCCAAGGGCCTGCTGGGCCGCGGCCGGCGCGACGGGCGCGGCACGTCCGATTCCGACCTCGTCGGCGGCCTGCTGGCGCACGCGGCCGCCGACAGCACCATCGAGCAGGCGGCGATGGAGCTGCTGCCGCGGCTGCGCGGCGCGTTCTGCCTGACGTTCATGGACGAGAACACGCTCTACGCGGCGCGCGACCCGCACGGGGTGCGCCCGCTGTGCCTGGGCCGGCTCGAGCGCGGCTGGGTGGTGGCCAGCGAGACCTCCGCCCTCGACATCGTCGGCGCCTCCTTCGTGCGCGACATCGAGCCCGGCGAGCTGCTCGCCATCGACGCCGACGGCGTGCGCTCCTCGCGCTTCGCCCGGCCCGACGTCAAGGCCTGCGTGTTCGAGTACGTCTACCTCGCCCGGCCCGACAGCGTCATCTCCGGCCGCTCCGTGCACGCCACGCGGGTCGAGATCGGCCGCCGCCTGGCCGAGGAGTGCCCGGCCCCCGAGGGCGAGCTGGTGATCCCGGTGCCCGAGTCGGGCACCCCCGCGGCCATCGGCTACGCGCAGGGCTCGGGCATCTCCTACGGGCAGGGCCTGGTGAAGAACGCCTACGTGGGCCGCACCTTCAT
>CAZDSL010000608.1:0-1576 GCA_964507655.1 uncultured Mycobacteriaceae bacterium
CGTGCGGCGACCCGCACCCGTCGGCTTCGTCCGCCGGCGCCGCCGCGTCGCCCACCGCGGCCGCGGCGACAACGGCCCCGACGGCGGCGCGCACGGAGGCCCAGAGCCGGGCCATGGCCGAGCCGGGGACGGCGTTTGCGCAGGCGCTGACCGACCGCGGCATCCCCGCCGCCGCGGTGGGCGACGAGGCGACGCTGGCGCAGCTCGCCCGGGGCATCTGCGCGCAGCAGGCGGCGGGCACCGCGCCCGAGGAGATCCGCGGCCGCCTGCAACAGGTGATCAGCTTCGTGCAGAGCACCGTGGGCGGGGCGATGACCCCGCAGCAGATCGCCGACGCCCTGCTCGGCGCGGCGCACGACGCCGCCTGCCGGCCGGCGGGCTGACTACCGCACGGTGTGCACGATGAGGACGTCGCAGTGCGCCTTGCGCGCCACGTCCGAGGGCACCGACCCGAGGAGCCGACCGGTGATGGTGTTGAGCCCGCGGTTGCCGACGACGAGGAGGTCGGCGGAGACGTCCTGCGTGAGCTTGAGCAGCGACTCGACCGGCGGCCCCACGATGGACCGCTCCTCGATGGTGGTGGCGCCGGCGGCGCGCGCCCGCTCGTTGGCGGTGCGCAGGATCTCGTACGTGGGCGCCGCCCCGTGCACCTGGTAGGCGTCCTCGCCGAGCTGATCGGACGCCGACTCGACGCTGCGCTGATCCGACGGGAAGTACGCGCACGCGATGACGAGCTTGGCCGTGGAGCCGGCGATGCCCGCCGCCTTCTGCACGGCCTTCAGTGACGACTCCGAGCCATCGGTTCCTACGACGACGGTCGAGTATTCGCTCATTGGTTCCTCCATGTCGGGGGCCTGATGCCGCGACGACCCCGGCGCCGGCGCAGTGCGCCCCGCCGTGACCCGCACGCCGACGCGGTGCCCCGGGATCCCTTTCCCGAGCTGACCTTATCGTCAGTACCGCATCCACACATACTTTTGCCGGAGCGGGCGTGCGCGGCGACGCCGCTGCGGCTCAACGGATGCCGGCCTCGTCCATGCCGCGCAGCTCCTTCTTGAGCTCGCCGATCTCGTCGCGCAGCCGGGCGGCGAGCTCGAATTGGAGGTCGCGCGCGGCCGTCATCATCTGCTCGGTGAGCTCGGCGATGAGGTCGGCCAGCTCGGCGCGCGGCATGGCGGAGGTGTCGCGCCCCTCGTAGACGCCGGCGCTCACGGCGCGGCCCGCCTCGCCCTGCGCGCGCCGGCCCCGGCTGGCGTTGCGGCCGGAACCGCCCACCTCGACCAGGTCGTCGGCATCGTCGGCCTCCTCGTAGACGCGGTCGAGGATGTCGGCGATCTGCTTGCGCAGCGGCGTGGGGTCGATGCCGTGCTCGGTGTTGTACGCGATCTGCTTCTCGCGGCGCCGGTCGGTCTCCTCGATGGCCTGCGCCATCGAGTCGGTGATGCGGTCGGCGTACATGTGCACCTCGCCCGAGACGTTGCGGGCGGCGCGGCCGATGGTCTGGATGAGGCTGCGGGTGCTGCGCAGGAAGCCCTCCTTGTCGGCGTCGAGGATCGCCACCAGCGACACCTCGGGC
>CAZDSL010000609.1:0-1571 GCA_964507655.1 uncultured Mycobacteriaceae bacterium
GGCACGTGCGTGATGGCCGGCGCGTAGCGGTCCAGCAGCGCGGCGTCGCCCGTGATCTGCACCAGCACCGCCAGCAGCACGCCGGGATCGGCGCGGTCGAGGTGCGCCCGCAGCGTCGCCTCGTCGGCGGGCGCGGGCCACGGGTGCCCGGGCGAGATCGTCGTGTCCACTCCGACCGTCATGGGTGCCTCTCCTTCGCTCTGCGCCGGCCGGGCCGCGGGTGGGAAGCGGCCGGGCCGGCGGTGTGATCGGTGACACTAGGGGACCGCCCGGCCGTTGTCCATACTCTCAGTCTGGTTACTGAGCAATTTGCCCGTTTAGTGGGTGAAAGGGATGGTGGACCCGCCGCGGGTGCTCTAGCATCCCGAGTCACCGCAGGCCCCGCGCACGGGCAGTCCCGCCCGCCGCGCAGGCGCTGCACGACGAAGGGTGTGCCGACATGGACGAACTCCGATTCGACGGGCAGGTGGCGCTGGTCACCGGCGTCTCCACCTTCGGGCTGGGGCTGGCCTATGCCCGCGCGCTGGCGGCGCGCGGCTGCACGGTGGTGGTCAACGACCTGGGCCGCGACTGGACGGGCGGCGCGTCCACCCCCGGCACCGACGAGGCGGTGCGGCTGATCACCGAGGCCGGCGGGAAGGCGGTCGGCATCACCGGCGACGTCGTCACGGAGGCGGACGCGATCGTGCAGGGCGCCGTCGACGCGTGCGGGCGGCTCGACATCGTCGTCAACAACGCCGGGGCCGGCGGCTCGTTCGACACCCTCGTCGACGTGCACCTGCGCGGGGCGCACCGCATCAGCGAGGCCGCATGGCCGCACCTGGAGGCCTCCGGCGACGGCCGCATCCTCAACATCTCCTCCAGCGGCAGCTACGGCGCCCCGGCGATGCCCGGCTACGCCGCCGCCAAGGGCGCCATCCTCTCGCTCACCCGCACCCAGGCGATCCTCGGGCGCAACCACGGCATCCGGTCCAACGCGATCCTCCCGTCGGCGTGGACCCGCTCCACCGCCGGCATCGACTCGCCCGGCTTCGCGGAGTTCTTCGAGAGGCGCTTCCCGCCCGAGGCCGTCGCCGCGTTCGCCGCCTACCTGCTGCACGCCGACACCGCGCTGACCGGCGAGATCTTCGCCGTCGGCGGCGGGATGGCCGTGCGCGTGGTGCAGGCGGAGACCGCGGGCGCCGTCGCCGCCGAGAACAGCCCGGAGGCCTGGTCCGGCCTCATCGACCAGGTGATGGACGACGGCGCGATGACGGTGCCCGGGTCGATGTGGGGGCACCTCGACGCCTTCGTCTCGCGGATGGGCGACGCGGTGCGCGGCGAGTGGCAGACCGCGCGCATCAGCCCCGACACCGACGCCAAAGTCACGGCCTGAGGAGGACCGCAATGCTCGAGCTCGATCCCGACGTCCGCGAGTACCTGGGCACGCGCACCTCGTGGGTGCCGATGCACGAGGCGGGGGTGGAGGCCGCGCGCGCCGCGTTCGAGGCGGTGCCGCAGCCGCCCGGCCCGCCCATGCACCGGGTGGACGACCACACCGCCGAGGGCCCGCACGGGCCGCTGCGCATCCG
>CAZDSL010000610.1:0-1569 GCA_964507655.1 uncultured Mycobacteriaceae bacterium
GGCCGCGCGGGGGCGGGCGCGCCCGCCGGGCCGTGCCCCGCGCGCGCCAGCACACCGCCCACACCAGCACACCGCGTCGGTGGTCCCGCCCGGACCGTCGGCAGATTCGTAAGGACCACACGTGCAGACCCACGAGATTCGCAAGCGCTTCCTCGACCACTATGTCAAGAACGGTCACACCGAGGTCCCCAGCGCGTCGCTGATCCTGGACGATCCGAACCTGCTGTTCGTCAACGCGGGCATGGTGCCGTTCGTGCCGTACTTCCTGGGCCAGCAGACGCCCTCGTTCAGCCGGGCCACGTCCATCCAGAAGTGCGTGCGCACCCTCGACATCGAGGAGGTGGGCATCACCACCCGCCACAACACGTTCTTCCAGATGGCGGGCAACTTCTCGTTCGGCGACTACTTCAAGCGCGAGGCCATCGAGTTCGCGTGGTCGCTGCTCACCGGGCCGGTCGACGAGGGCGGCTTCGGCATCGACGCCGAGCGGCTGTGGGCCACCGTGTACCTCGACGACGACGAGGCGTTCGGCATCTGGCGCGACGTCGTCGGCCTGCCGGAGGCGCGCATCCAGCGCCGCGGCATGAAGGACAACTACTGGTCGATGGGCATCCCCGGCCCCTGCGGCCCGTGCTCGGAGATCTTCTACGACCGCGGCCCCGAATACGGAGCGCCGGGCGGCCCCGAGGCCGACGAGGACCGCTACATCGAGATCTGGAACCTCGTGTTCATGCAGAACGAGCGCGGCGAGGGCACCAGCAAGGACGACTACGAGATCCTGGGCCCGCTGCCGCGCAAGAACATCGACACCGGCATGGGCGTCGAGCGCGTGGCGTTCCTCCTGCAGGGCGTGGAGAACGTCTACGAGACCGACCTGCTGCGCCCCGTCATCGACAAGGCCGAGCAGCTCACCGGCCGCGCCTACGGCACCGACCACGACTCGGACGTGCGCTTCCGCGTCATCGCCGACCACGCCCGCACGGCGGCGATGCTCATCCTCGACGGCGTCAACCCGGGCAACGACGGCCGCGGCTACGTGCTGCGCCGCCTGCTGCGCCGCATCGTGCGTTCGGCCCGCCTGCTCGGCGCCGACAAGCCCACCATGCGGGCGTTCATGGAGACGGTCCGCGACGCGATGGCGCCGTCGTACCCGCAGCTCGAGACCGACTTCGCCCGCATCGAGAACGTCGCGGTGGGCGAGGAGACGGCGTTCCTGGGCACGCTCGAATCGGGCTCGAAGCTGTTCGAGAGCGTGGCCGAGCGCACCCGCACCGCGGGCAGCTCGCTCATCGGCGGCGACGACGCGTTCACGCTGCACGACACCTACGGCTTCCCCATCGACCTGACGCTCGAGATGGCCGCCGAGGCGGGCCTCGAGGTGGACCAGGCCGGCTTCCGCACCCTCATGGCCGAGCAGCGCGCCCGGGCCAAGGCCGACGCGCAGGCCCGCAAGCACGCGCACGCCGACCTCACCGTCTACCGCGAGCTGGTCGACGAGCACCCCACCGAGTTCACCGGCTTCGACGAGCTCAACACCGAGGCCACCGTGCTGGCGCTGGTGCGCGACGG
>CAZDSL010000611.1:0-1565 GCA_964507655.1 uncultured Mycobacteriaceae bacterium
GGGAAGACGATCTCGTTCATGCCCGGGTTGTAGTAGGCGTTGACCGTCTGCGGCGTCATGAACCACTCGCCCCTGTCCACCGGCGCGCCGAGCTTGCCCAGCTCGCGCCGCGACTCGGCGAGGTTGCCGCTGCGCACGTTGGCGAGCAGGTCGTGGGGGGAGGCCTCGACGGCGGAGTAGTCCTTCCAGCGCTCGGGGTAGCCGACCTTGGGCGTGAACCTGTCGAGCTTGGCCAGCGCGCGCTGCCGGGTGGCGGGCGTCATCCACTCGAGCTCGGAGATGTTGCGCCGGTACGCCTCGAGCAGGTCGCCGACGAGCACCCGCATGCGCTCCTTGGCCTGCGGCGGGAAGTGGCGCTCGACGTAGAGGCGGCCGACGGCCTCGCCCATCAGCTCCTCGACCAGCGACACGGCGCGCTTCCAGCGGGCGCGCAGCTCCTCGGCGCCGGTGAGCGTGCGGCCGTAGAAGTCGAAGTTCTCGGCCACCACCGCCTCGGTGAGGTAGGCCGCGCGCGAGTGCAGCAGGTGCCACAGCGCCCACAGCTTCCAGTCGGCCAGGTCGCGCTGCTCCCACAGCTCGGCCAGGCCGGCCAGGTAGCTCGGCTGGCGGACGACGAGCTGCTCGGGGTGGCCGTCGGTGGGCACGCCGGCCGTCTGCGCCACGGCCGTCAGCCAGCGCTGCCACGGGAAACCGGGGTGCTGCTCGGCCAGCCCGGCGGCGGTGGCCACGTTGTAGGTGAGGTCGGCGTCGCGGTTGCGGACGCGGTCCCAATGCGCCGCGGCGATGGCCGTCTCGAGCGCGAGGATGCGGGCGCCGGGGGTGCCGGCGTCCGTCGTCTGCGCCTCGGGGAAGCCGGCGAGCGCGAGCATGCGGTCGATGTGGGCGGCGTACTTGGCGCGCAGCTCGGCGTGCTCGTCGCCGCGGTAGTACGACTCGTCCGGCAGCCCGAGCCCCGACTGCGTCAGATGCAGCAGATAACGCCCGGAATCCTTGGCGTCGGTGTCGACGAACAGCCCCACGGCCCCGCGCACGCCCGCCGCCTGCAGCGCACCCACGGCCTCGGCCAGCGCGGCGGGGTCGGCGGCGTCGCGGATAGTGGCGGCCTCGGCGTCGAGGGCCTGCGTGCCCGCGCGCTCGACGGCGTCGGTGTCCATGAAGCTGCGGTAGATGTCGCCGATCTTGCGCTGATCGGAATCGTGCGCGGCCCGGCCCTCGCGCGCCGCCTCCACCGCCTCCTCGATGATGGCCCGCACGTGCTCCTCGGCCTCGTCGTAGAGCTTGCGGAACGCCCCGTCCACGGCGCGGTCGGCGGGGATCGCGTGCTCCTCGAGCCACTTGCCGTTGACGTGGGCGAACAGGTCGTCCTGCGGGCGGACGGACGGATCGCGGAAGGACAGATCGATGCCGGAATCGCTCATGGCCCCCATACTCCCATCGCCCGGCCGATCCGCCCACGCGGCGCGGCGTGCGTGTTCGGCGGGGCGGTGGGGTGGGTGCGGTGCGGCCGGTGGGCGGGCAGTTCGCGAGCGAGTCTGCGTCCGCGAGCGGGTCTGCGTGGATTGGGG
>CAZDSL010000612.1:0-1552 GCA_964507655.1 uncultured Mycobacteriaceae bacterium
GCCGGTGCCGCCGCCGCGGAGGTGCGCGGGGCGGTGCGCGCCTGGCTGCGCGAGCACGGCGCCGGCGGGCCGGTGTGTGTGGCGCTGTCCGGCGGCGCCGACTCGCTGGCGCTCGCCGCGGCGGCCGTGCCCGAGTGCGCGGCGGGCGTGCGGGCGCTCGTCGTCGATCACGGGCTGCAGGATGGCTCGGCGCAGGTGGCGCAGCGGGCCGCGGAGCGGGCGCGGGCGCTCGGATGCGCCGAGGCGCTGGTGCTGCCGGTGGTGGTGCGCGGCGGGGGCGGCATCGAGGCGGCGGCGCGCCGGGCGCGGTATGCGGCGCTCGAGGATGCTCGCGCGGGCGCTCCGGTGCTGCTGGCGCACACGCTGGACGACCAGGCCGAGACAGTGCTGCTGGGGCTGGCCCGGGGCTCGGGCGCGGGGTCGATCCGGGGCATGGCGCCGTGGTCGTCGCCCTGGGGGCGGCCGCTGCTGGGGGTGCGGCGCGCGACGACCCGCGCCGCGTGCGCCGAGCTGGGGCTCGCGCCGCACGACGACCCGCACAACGACGACCCCCGGTTCACCCGCGTGCGCCTGCGGCACGAGGTGCTGCCGCTGCTCGAGGAGGTACTCGGCGGGGGAGCGGCCGCCGCCCTGGCCCGCACCGCGGCGCAGCTGCGCGAGGACGACGACGCGCTGCGCTCCGCCGCCGAGGCGCTGGGGGTGCGCGCGGCCGCCGGACCGGATCTGGACGCTCGTACACTGTCGGCGGGCACCCCCGCGGTGCGCCGGCGCGTGCTGCGGCGGTGGCTGACGGAGCACGGCGCGACGGGGCTCACCGACGCGCACCTGCGCCGGGTGGACGCCCTGGTGGGCCGGTGGCGGGGTCAGGGCGGGGTGGCCGTCGGCGGCGGCGCACCCGGCGTGCGCGTGGTGGTGATGCGGCAGGATGGCAGAGTGACGGTGGTGCGCGAGGAATGCCCGGCCGGGCGCGCCCGAGACGGAGTGGAGTGAACGTGTCCGACTTGTACGACGGCGACATCGCGTCGGTGCTCATCACCGAGGACCAGATCCGCGAGAAGACGGCCGAGCTGGCCGCGGCGGTGGCCGCCCGCTACCCCGAGGCGGGCGTCGGCGATCCCGACCGCGATCTGTTGCTGATCGGGGTGCTCAAGGGCGCGATGATGTTCCTCACCGACTTCGCCCGCGCGCTCGACGTGCCCACGCAGATGGAGTTCATGGCGGTGAGCTCCTACGGGTCGTCCACCTCGTCCTCGGGCGTGGTGCGCATCCTCAAGGACCTAGACCGCGACATCGCCGGACGCGACGTCCTCATCGTCGAGGACATCATCGACTCCGGGCTCACGCTCTCGTGGCTGCTGCGCAACCTCGCCACCCGCAACCCGCGCTCGCTCGAGGTGTGCGCGCTGCTCCGCAAGCCCGACGCCGTCCGCTCCGACCTGCACGTGCGCGACGTCGGCTTCGACATCCCCGACGAGTTCGTGGTCGGCTACGGGCTCGATTACGCCGAGCGCTACCGCGACCTGCCCTACATCGGGCTGCTCGAGCCGCACGT
>CAZDSL010000613.1:0-1549 GCA_964507655.1 uncultured Mycobacteriaceae bacterium
GTCGTCGCCCGCCTTGACCAGCGCGCCCGACGCCTGCAGCAGCTCCTCCTTGGTGCCCTGCGCGATGATCTTGCCCTGGCCGATGACGATGAGCTCGTCGGCGATGACCTCGATCTCGTGCAGCAGGTGCGAGGAGAGCAGCACCGTGCCGCCGCGGTCGGCGTAGCCGCGCAGCAGCTGGCGCATCCAGTGGATGCCGGCCGGGTCGAGGCCGTTGGCGGGCTCGTCCAGGATCATGATCTGCGGGTCGCCCAGCAGCGCGTTGGCGATGCCGAGCCGCTGGCGCATGCCCAGCGAATAGTTGCGTACGCGGCGCTTGGCCTCCTCCGGGGTGAGGCTGACGAGCGCGAGCATCTCGTCCACCCTCGACATCGGCAGCCCCATCGTCAGCGCGCTGAGCGTGAGGATCTCGCGCCCGGTGCGCCCGGCGTGCTGGGCGGAGGCGTCGAGCAGCACGCCCACCTGGGTGCCCGGGTTGGGCACGTCGGCGTACCCGACACCCGACACGGTGGCGTGGCCGCTGGTGGGCGGGGTGAGCCCGGCGATGATGCGCATGGTGGTCGACTTGCCGGCGCCGTTCGGCCCCAGGAAGCCGGTGACCATGCCCGGCTTGCATGTGAACGAGACGTTGTCGACGGCGGTGAACGCCCCGTACGTCTTCGTGAGGTTCTCGACGGTGATCATGGGGTTCACTCTGCCGCGCGCGGACGCGTGCGCACATCGGGTGACCGGCTGATTCTGCGCAGCCGAAAGTATGAGGGCCCCGGGCCGTGGGTAGGGGTGATCCCCCAGGGGCTGTGCCCCTGGCCGACCGCCGCGCCACTGGCTGCCCGCCGCTCTCCTACCCGACCGCCGTGCCCACGAACGGCAGGATCACCGTGCACGGCACCGGCCGCGGATGTTCCGGGTCGAGCGCGTTGAGCGCGAAGGCGACGGCCCGGGGCGACGCGCCGAGGCCGTCGTGCTCGGACTGGTCCTGCGCGCAGCCGTCCTGCACCACGATGCTGGTCGTCTCGGGCCCCGGCACGAGCCCGCTTTCCGGGTCGAGGCCCCAGTTGTAGCGGGTGACGATGTTCGTGTACCGCACGCCGGGCGCGTAGGGGGTGCCGCCCTCGTTGAGCGCGCGGATGAACTCGCTGCCGCCGGCCGCCTGGACGCAGTACGGGCACTCGTGCATGAGCTGCCCCGCGACGGGCTGCGGCACCGTGGCGCCCGGCCCGCCGACGCCCTGCCACGTGGGGGC
Organism: uncultured Mycobacteriaceae bacterium; assembly: GCA_964507655.1. Taxonomy (GTDB): domain Bacteria; phylum Actinomycetota; class Actinomycetes; order Mycobacteriales; family Mycobacteriaceae; genus Tomitella. Next base: position 1,244 of record CAZDSL010000613.1, read on the forward strand.
GAGCGCGACGAGGTGATCCACATCGGCCGCGCCGCCCAGCACCTTGGCGTAGTAGCCCGCCACCAGGGCGCCCTCGGCGTGGCCGATCAGGTCGACCTTGCCGGTGCCGGGGCCCCGGCGGGTGCCCGGCGCGTCGAGCACGCCGTCGACGAAGCCGGCCAGGTCGGCGGCGCTCTCCTCCAGCGGGGCGAAACCGCCCAGCGGGTTGCCCATCGACGTCGACCCCACCCCGGGCACCACGCCGTAGGTCATCGAGTAGACGCAGTACCCCTCGTTCTTCAGCGCCGGAACGAATGTCGCCCAGTT
>CAZDSL010000614.1:0-1547 GCA_964507655.1 uncultured Mycobacteriaceae bacterium
GTGGACACCCCCTGGCGCATCGACCCCCTCACCCTCACCGGCAGCCTGGTGACGCTGGTGCCGCTGACGCCCGAGCACCACGACGGCCTGGTCGAGGCGGCCCGCGACGGCGAAATGTGGGACCGCTGGTACACCTCGGTGCCCGAGCCCGGCGGCATGCGCGCCGAGATCGACCGCCGCCTGGGCCTGTCCGAGCGCGGCGAGATGGTGCCGTTCACCGCCCTGCGCAGCGCCGACGGCGCGATCCTGGGCATGACCACCTACTACGCGCTCGACCCGGTGGTGCCGCGACTCGAGATCGGCTACACGTGGAACCGGCAGTCCGCGCACGGCACCGGCACCAACGCCGAGTCGAAGCTGCTGCTGCTCGAGCACGCCTTCGAGACGCTCGGCTGCCAGTGCGTGGGGTTCCGTACGCAGTGGCAGAACCGGCAGTCGCAGGCGGCGATCGAGCGGCTCGGCGCCCGGCGCGACGGTGTGCTGCGTGCGTACAGCCGTCACCGCAACGGGGTGCTCAAAGACGTGGTCATGTACTCGGTGCTGGCGCACGAGTGGCCCGAGGTGCGCGCCGGCCTCGAGCACCGGCTGCGGCACCGGCGATAGCGGCGTCGCACCGGTGAGCGCGTGCCTACGCGAAGCGGCCCCGTCGCGTAGGCACGCGCACACTGGTCGGCGCGCCGAGGCTCATCCCAGGTAGGGCGTCGACATCCCCGCGCCGGCGAACGGGCCGACGGGGCCCGTGAGCACGCTGACCATCCGCAGGTCGGGGCCCAGCGGCAGCCGCTCGAGGGTCGTCGGATCGGCGGGCACGAGCAGCCCGGACGGCACGCCGGGTGTCCCCCATCCCTCTGCGACGACGAACGCCTCGGGCAGCGGGGTGCCGGCGAAGACGAATCGGGGCGCCCCCGGGATCCCTTCGGCGGCGGAGTGCACGCGCCGCAGGACCATCTCCCGGGCGGGCGGGTAGGTGTCTTCGGCAGGACGCACCTGCGCCACCTCGTAGACCTGCAGGCCAGAGCGGTAGAAGAGCGCGTCACCGGCGTGCGCGATCGAGGCGGTGACCGGGTCGGGCGGAGCGGCGGACGCGGTGCCGACGCCGAGCACCGCCGCCGAGGCGAGCAACGAGGCCGACGCCAGGGCCGTCACTCCGAGTGCCGTCAGTCTGTGCGGACGTGTTCTCATCCCCGCCTCCCACTCACCGGCGCCATGGGCCCCCGATGCTGCCACACCCCCGGCGCCGGCGGGGCGGATCCACGGCCCTGGCGCGAAGAACCGGCGCGAACCGCCGCCACCCCCGCCCACCCCTCACGTCACGTCGGGCAGGCGCAACGGCGCGAGCTCGGCGAAACGGTCGCCCGGCCCCGGGTTGGCCGGATCGCACGCCCCGCCCAGGTGGTGCAGCACGCCCCACACCGCGTTGAGCGCCGTCTGCACCGCGCCCTCGGCCCATCCGGCGGTCCACGAGATGTCGTCGCCGGCGAGGAACAGCCCCCGGTGCGCGGCGTCGAACCCGTCCTGCATGAAGTGCGTGAACAGCCGCTCCTGGT
>CAZDSL010000615.1:0-1545 GCA_964507655.1 uncultured Mycobacteriaceae bacterium
TGCTCAACGGCCTGGTCAGCGTGGTCGGCGTGGCGGGCGGCTACTTCTTCAACGTGGTGGCCCAGGGCGGCACGCCGGGCGCCTACCTGGCGTCGTTCTCGGCGCTGGCGCAGCTGCCCGACCTCTGGATCGGCGAGATCAAGGCCGCCGTCTTCGGCGTGATCGCGGCGGTCGTGGCCGCCTACAAGGGCCTGCACCCCAAGGGCGGCCCCAAGGGCGTCGGCGATGCCGTCAACGAGGGCGTCGTCATCACGTTCCTGCTGCTGTTCTTCGCCAACATCATCCTCACCGCCGTGTACCTGTCCATCGTCCCGCCGAAGGGAGCGTGAGCGCCCATGACGATCGCGCGGGAACGCAGCATCTGGACCCTGCGGGCGAAGCGGGCGGCGCGCATGCCGCTGGACGCCCTCGACCGGGCCGGCGACCAGATGTCCTTCTACGGCCGGGTGCTGGTGTGGACGCCGCGCACCATCACGCGCTACCGGCGCGAGGTGGTGCGGCTGCTCGCCGAGGTGTCCTTCGGCGCGGGCGGCCTCGCCGTCATCGCAGGCACCGTGGGCGTCATCTTCATGATGTCGCTGTTCGTGGGCGTCGTCGTGGGCATGGCCGGCTACGCCTCGCTCGATCAGCTCGGCGCCTCCGTGCTCACGGGCTTTTTGTCCGCCTACGTCAACACGCGCGAGCTCGCGCCGCTCATCGCGGCGCTGGGCCTGTCGGCCACGGTGGGCTGCGGCTTCACCGCGCAGCTCGGCGCCATGCGCATCTCCGAGGAGATCGACGCCCTCGAGGTCATGGCGGTCCCCAGCGTCCCGTTCCTGGTATCCACGCGCGTCATCGCCGGCTTCATCGCGGTCATCCCGCTGTACATCGTGGGCCTGCTCGCCTCCTACCTGGCCTCGCGGCAGGTCAACACCTGGATGAACGACCAGTCGGGCGGCTCGTACGACCACTACTTCAACCTGTTCCTCTCGCCGATAGACGTGTTGTGGTCGTTCGCGAAGGTGCTGATATTCGCCTTCGTGCTCATCCTCATCCACTGCTACTACGGGTACTCCGCCTCGGGCGGTCCCGCGGGCGTGGGCGTGGCCGTGGGCCGCGCGGTGCGCACCGCGATCGTCATCATCGCCCTGCTCGACTTCTTCCTGAGCCTGGCGATCTGGGGCACCACCACTACCGTCCGGGTGGGGGGCTGACCGATGGAGACGCACACCTCGACGCTGCGCCGCCGACTGCTGGGACTGTTGTTGTTCGTGGTGGTCGTGGGGTTCGTGGCGCTCACCGTGCTGCAGTACAACAAGGCGTTCACCACCACCACCAGCATCTACCTGGTCACCGACAGCGCCGGCAACGCGCTGCCGGAGCGGGCCGATGTGAAGGCCCGCGGCGTCATCATGGGCACCGTGGGGGCCACCGAGGCGCGCGGCGACAAGGTGGTGCTGCGCCTCGACCTCAAGCCCGACCTGGCGCGCGAGGTGCCGCCGGGCACCACCGCGCGGCTGCTGCCGAAGACGCTGTTCGGCGAGCGGTACGTGGCTCTGCAGATCC
>CAZDSL010000616.1:0-1543 GCA_964507655.1 uncultured Mycobacteriaceae bacterium
CGGATTTCATGTCCGAGCTCCCGCAGCCGTACAGCAGATCGCCGACCCGGCGCGCACGATCCTCGCCGGCCAGAGCCTGGGCGGGCTCGCCGCCGGCTACGCCGCGCACCGCGCGCCGGAGCGGTTCGGCCGGGTGCTCCTGCAGTCGCCGTCGCTGTGGTGGCGCGGCGACGGGCCGGGCGCGCCGGGCGCCGGCGCGGGGCTCGAGGGCGTGTACGCCGCGGGCCCGCGCCTGCCGCTGCGGCTGTGCCTGCAGGTGGGCTCGGACGAGTGGGTGAACCTCGCGCCCGCGCGCCGGTTCCGGGACGCCGTGCGGGCGCACGGCTATCCGCTGGCCTACCGCGAGTTCAGCGGCGGCCACGACCGCGCCTGCTGGCGCGTGGAGATGGCCCGCGGGCTGGCCGAGCTCACCGACGACTGGTGACGGGTTCGCTTGGGGCCGTGGGCGTTCGGCGCCCGCGTGGGGCTTGGCTGTGACGTGGATTGCTGTTAGGTTAGGCTAACCGAAACGTCGAACGGAGGGTGCATGCGCGGGACGGACACGGCCGGGGAGTTCGCGGGCCGGGTGGCGCTGGTCACCGGCGCGGCCCAGGGCATCGGCGCCGCGGTGGCGGCGGAACTGGCCGCGCGCGGCGCCACGGTGGCCGCGGCCGACCAGGCGCCCGGCCCCGCATCGCCCGGGGTGCACCCGTACCCGTGCGACGTCACCGACTCGGCCGCGGTGGACGCGCTGGTCGACCGCGTCGAGCGCGAGCTCGGGCCGGTGGCGCTGCTGGCCAACGTGGCCGGGGTGCTCGCGGTGGGCGACGTGGTGGACACCGGCGACGACGCCTGGGCCCGCCCCTTCGCCGTCAACTCCACCGGCGTGTTCACGGTGTCGCGGGCGGTGGCGCGGGTGATGATCCCGCGCGGCGCGGGCGCCATCGTCACCGTCGGCTCCAACGCGGCCGGCATCCCGCGGGCGTCGATGGCCGCCTACGCGGCGTCGAAGGCGGCGGCCACGATGTTCACCAAGTGCCTCGGCCTGGAGGTCGCGCGGCACGGCATCCGCTGCAACGTCGTCTCGCCCGGCTCCACCGACACCGCCATGCAGCGCTCGATGTGGACCGGGGAGGCGGGCGCCGAGGCGGTGATCCGCGGCTCGCTGGACAGCTACAAGACGGGCATCCCGCTGGGGCGGCTCGCCGACGCGCAGGACGTGGCCGAGGCGGCCGTGTTCCTGCTCTCGGACCGCGCCCGGCACATCACCATGCACGACCTCTATGTCGACGGCGGCGCCACGCTCCGCGCGTGAGGCGTCCGGGGAGGATTCAGGAGTCACGATGACCATCTCGACGACGATGCGCGCGCGCCGCGGCGCCGCGCCCGCCGATCCCGGGGCGCGCCTGCACGAGGCGTACTCGCCCGGCGCGTTCTACTACTCGGACGGCGAGCAGGCGATGCTGTGCGGGCCCGGCGCCCCGGTGGCGGAGGGCATCGCCGCGGCCGACGCCGCCGGGGCCGTGCGCGAGGCGCTGGCCGGGGCGGGCGGGACGGCGCGGGT
>CAZDSL010000617.1:0-1540 GCA_964507655.1 uncultured Mycobacteriaceae bacterium
CCGTCGCGCTGCTGGTGCACCACTGCCACCGCGAGCAGTGGCCGGTGGCGGGCCGCGCGCTGGGGCGGCTGGGCTGGTGGCTCGAGTCGCGGGTGTCGCCGCGGGTGCACCGGCGCGGCCAGTACGTCACGGTGTCGCTGCCGTCGGCGGAGGAGCTCGAGTCGCTGGGCGTCGACGGCGAGCGCATCGCCGTGGTGCGCGCGGGTCTCGACCCGGTCCCGCCCGGCGTGCCGGTGGGCGGTTCGGCCTCGCGCACCGCGCACCCCAGCCTCGTCGTCCTCTCGCGCCTGGTGCCGCACAAGCAGATCGAGGACGCCCTGCACGTCGTCGCCCGCCTGCGCGCGGAGCATCCGGGGCTGCGCCTCGACGTCATCGGCGACGGCTGGTGGTCCGAGCGGCTGCACGCGCACGCCCGCGAGCTGGGGGTGGCGGACGCCGTCGGTTTCCACGGGCACGTCAGCGAGGAGCGCAAGCACGCGCTGCTCTCGCGCGCGTGGGTGCACGTGATGCCGTCGCGCAAGGAGGGCTGGGGCCTGGCCGTGGTGGAGGCGGCGCAGCACGAGGTGCCCACCGTGGGCTACCGGGCGTCGCGGGGGCTCACCGATTCGGTGCTCGACGGCGTCACGGGCCTGCTGGTGGACGAGCGGGCCGAGCTGGTGGGCGCCGTCGCCGAGCTGCTGGGCGACGCGAACCTGCGCGCCGAGCTGGGCGAGAAGGCGCGCACCCGGGTGCAGGAGTTCTCCTGGGAGCGCTCGGGCGAGGCTTTCCTGGGCGTGCTCGGCGCGGTGGCGGCCGGACGCCGGGTGAGCGGGCTCGTCGGCGCCGAACGCTAGCGCGGCGTCAGCTCAGGCCCCCGCGTCAGCACCGCGCCGAGGCCCGCCGCCGCGCGCGCAGCTCCGCCCCCGCCAGCGCCAGGCCGGTCGCTCCGGTGGCGAAGTAGAGCCCGTGCCCGGCCCACGCCCAGCCCCTCTCCGCGGTGGAGGCGTGCGGCGGCGGGGCCGTGCCCCGCACCAGGTACAGGCTGAGGTCGCCGTCGGCGTACACCGGGTCGAGCCCGGCGAGGGTGACGGAGCTGTCGCCCAGGCCGCCGGGGGTGTTGTGCTGCACGAGCACCCAGCGCACGCCCAGCGCGGCGATCGACTTGGGTGACGCCCCGGCGAGCAGGGCCTGCTGCGCGCGCAGGGCCCGGCCGCCCTCGCCGTCGATCGTCACGCCCCCCACCTGCAGCGTGCCGGGCGCGAGGACCTCGGGGCGGAAGTAGCGCGGCGCCGGATCGAGCACGGGGCCGTGCGTCCACGGGAAGCGGCGGAACGACCCTGCCGGCAGCGTGACGATGGATCCGGCGTGCGGGGCGGCGCCGAGGATGCGCGCGACGGCATCCCAGGCGGGCGGATAGTGGACGGGCCGGAGGGCGCCGCCCACGCCCCAGGCCAGCGACGGCAGCGCGCCGATGAGGAGGGCCGCCATGCACCCGGCCGCCGCGATGCCGGCACCCCGGCCGGCCGGGCGCCGCGGCAGGCCGCGCTCCCCTCGGTGCCCG
>CAZDSL010000618.1:0-1534 GCA_964507655.1 uncultured Mycobacteriaceae bacterium
TGCTCACCGGCGAGGGCGCGGCCGACGGGGGCGCGGCGGCGGTGGAGGGGGGCGTGGCCCCGGTGGACGTGGCGGCGGTGGACGGGGCGGCGGTGGACGGGGGTGAGGTGCCGCCCGGCATGATCCGCGCGTGAGCCGGGGCGCCGGGGTGCCTGGAGTACCGGGCGGCGCCGGGGTGCCCGGGTACCGGGCGGTGCTGGGGTGCCCGGGGTACCGGCGCGCCGTCAGTCCGGCAGCGTCACGCCCAGCTCCGCCGCCCGCCGCGCTACCGCGTCGGGGAAGATGTTGCGGAACAGGTACAGGTCGGACCCCAGCACCCAGTCGGGCGCCAGCACCGTGGCGTAGCGCTCGAAGTAGCCGAGCTGCTTGCCGAACAGCACCAGCTCCTCGGGGCTGGCCACCCCCCACTGCTTGCCCACGCCGATGAGCGCCATGATGAGGTCGGAGAGCCTGAGCCGGGAGAGGTCGCCGGCCAGCACGGGGGCCAGCACCTGCTGCAGCGCGGCCCCCACCTCGGCGTCGGATCCCTGCGCGGCGTCGGTGTAGCCCAGCGCCCGGATCCCGGTGGCCACCCGCGAAAAGTCGCCGTCGATGGCGGTGGCGTAGAACATGTCGCGCAGGATCGCGCGCCACGCGGCGGGCAGCTCGCCGACGATGCCGAAGTCGAGCAGCGCGATGCGGCCGTCGTCGAGCATCCACAGGTTGCCGGCGTGCACGTCGCCGTGGAAGGGGCCGTGCACCACGATCGACTCGATCCACGCCTTGACGCCGCGCCGGATGAGCAGGGTGGTGTCGTGCCCCGAGGCCTGCAGCCGGTCGAACTGGTCGAGCGGCATGCCCGAGAGGCGCTCCATGCAGATCACGCGGGGGCCGCAGTAGTCCCAGTACACCTCGGGGGCGGTGACGCCGGCGTTGTCGCCGAACGCCCACAGGTTGGCCCGCACGGTGGCCTGCCGCTGCGCCTCCAGCGCGCTGTTGAGCTCGCCGACGGTGGCGCCGTGCAGGTCGCGGATGATGGCGGTGGCGTTGGCGATGCGGAAGAATTCCATGAGCCGCTCGAGCAGGCGCGCGCCCGCGTAGGCGGTGTGCAGGTCGACGAGCATGCGCCGCCGGATGCCCGGGCGCTGCACCTTGATCACGGCGGCGCGGCCGTCGGGGAGCGTGCACGCGTGCACCTGCGCCACCGACGCGGCCGACAGCGGCACGTCGTCGAACCCCGCGAACAGCTCGGCGACCGGATGGCCCAGATCCTCCTCGATCACCCGGCGCGCCTCGGCCGCCGGCACGGGCGGGACGTCGTCGAGGCAGCGCAGGCACGCGTCGGCCAGCGGGGCCGGGAACACCCCCGACGACGAGGCCATCAGCTGGCCGAGCTTGACGAACGTGGGCCCCAGCCGGATGAACGCCGCCACCACGCCCAGCGACGCGGCGTCGGCCAGGGTGTGCCGCCCGCCGCGCAGCCGGTGCAGCGGCCAGCGGGCCACCGCCGCCGCCACGTACGCCACCAGCACCACGGCCACCACCACCGCGCGCA
>CAZDSL010000619.1:0-1520 GCA_964507655.1 uncultured Mycobacteriaceae bacterium
CGCTGCGCACCGAGACGGTGGCGGTGGCGGGCGACCCGGCCGACGCGCGGGTGCGCGTGGGCGACGGGCCCGAGGAGCCCGCCGCGGTGCGCCTGCACGGCGCGGGGCCCGGCGCCGCCTTCGACGCGGTGATCTCCGGGGTGCACCGGCGCTACCGCGTGTCGGAGGACGGCGGCGCGGTGTGGGTGAGCGACGACCGCGGCACCTGGCGGCTCGGCGAGGCGGAGCCGACGACGATCGTCCGCGACCGCGGGCCGCAGCCCGCCGAGGTGGTCAGCCCCATGCCGGGCCGGGTCATCGCGCTGCCCGCGGCGCCGGGCTCGGCCGTGGCCGAGGGCGCGCCCGTGGTGGTGGTGGAGGCCATGAAGATGGAGCACACGCTCACCGCCCCCGTGGCCGGGACCGTCGAACTGTTCGCGGCGGTGGGCGAGCAGGTCGCGCTCGACCAGCTGCTCGCGCGGCTCGAGCCCGGCGCCGCCCCCGACACCGCCCCCGACGCCGGCGGGGACACCGGCACCGACGAGACGACACAGGAGGCATCGTGACGACGAGCTTGGCGGCGGAGCTGCCCGAGGACTACCGGACGCTGCGCGACACCGTCGCGGATTTCGCCGACACGGTGGTGGCCCCGGTGGCCGCGCAGCACTACCGCGACCACACCTTCCCGTACGAGGTGGTGGCCGCGATGGGGGAGATGGGCCTGTTCGGCCTGCCGATCCCGGAGGAGTACGGCGGCATGGGCGGCGACTACTTCGCCCTGGCCCTGGCGCTCGAGCAGCTCGGCCGCGTCGACCAGTCGGTGGCGATCACCCTCGAGGCGGGCGTGGGCCTGGGCATGATGCCGATCCACAAGTTCGGCACCGAGGAGCAGAAGCAGAAGTGGCTGCCGGACCTGGCGACGGCGCGGCGGCTGGCCGGGTTCGGGCTCACCGAACCGGGGGCGGGGTCCGACGCCGGCGCCACTGCCACCACGGCGCGGCTCGACGGCGACGAGTGGGTGATCAACGGCGCCAAGCAGTTCATCACCAACTCGGGCACCGACATCACCTCGCTGGTCACCGTCACCGCCGTCACCGGCACCCGGCCCGACGGCCGCAAGGAGATCTCCACGATCATCGTGCCCGCCGCAACGCCGGGGTTCGTCGCCGAGCCCGCCTACGACAAGGTCGGCTGGAACTCGTCCGACACGCACCCGCTCTCCTTCTCCGACGCCCGGGTGCCCGCGGGCAACCTGCTGGGCGAGCGCGGCCGCGGCTACGCGAACTTCCTGTCGATCCTCGACGAGGGGCGGGTGGCCATCGCGGCGCTGGCCACCGGGGCGGCGCAGGGGTGCGTCGACGAGTCGGTCGCCTACGCCAAGGAGCGGCGGTCGTTCGGCCGCCCGATCGGCGAATACCAGGCGGTGAACTTCACGATCGCGCGCATGGAGGCGCGGGCGCACACCGCGCGCTTGGCGTACTACGACGCGGCGGCGAAGATGCTGGCGGGCAAGCCGTTCAAGAAGGAGGCGGCCATCGCCA
>CAZDSL010000620.1:0-1519 GCA_964507655.1 uncultured Mycobacteriaceae bacterium
GCTCACTGCGCCTCCATCGCCCACCCGGCGCGCGCCACCGCCCGCGCCGCCGACGGGCCCGGCAGGCCCGCCAGCGGCAACGCCACCGACGTGTGCACCAGCACCGTGGCGCCCGACACCGCACACCCGGCCGGCTCGGCGCCGTTGCGGCGCACGTACTCGCGCACGGCCCCGCACGCGTCGCCGCCCCGGTAGAGGGCCGACGCGCCGGCGAGCGCGCCGAGATCCGCGGCCGACTGCGCCCGGTGCCGTGCCACGAGCGCGCCGCCGAGCTGGATGCACGCCGCCGCCACCGCGAGCAGAGCCAGAAGCCCGAACGCCGCGAACACCGTGGCGGCGCCGCGATCACCGCCGCGCCGCCGCCTCATGCGCCGGCCGCCGGTTCGCGCGCCGACACCGCCCGGCCGGAGATATGCAGCGGCAGCAGCGGCACGTCCACCGACACCGTGACGCTGACCGCCGACCCGTCGCCGCCGATGTCGATCGCGGCGCCGGGCATCGTGCGCCGTCCGATGTCGGCGGCGCGGTCGTCCCCCCGCGCCGCGAGGCGGGCCACCTCGCGCGCCGCGTCGACGCACCGCACCTGCGCGCCCACCGCGAGCACCGCGGCGATGCACGCCACCACCACCGTCACCAGCGCCGCCAGCGCGATGGCCGCCTCTACGGTGGCCATGCCCTCGTCGCCGCCCCACCGCCGGCGCCCGCCCTGCACCCCGCCGCGGGACGGGCGGCGCGCCACATGCGGCGCGCCGCCCCCGCTCCCCGGCGCGGTCACACGTCCGTGTCGAGGGCGTCGTCGATGATGCCGGTGAGCGCCGACACGATGCTGTCGCCCGTCACCACCTGATAGAGCACCGCGCCGAAGGCCGCGGCCGCCACGGTGCCGATCGCGTATTCCACGGTGCTCATCCCGTCCTCCCCCGCCGCCGCGAGCAGCAGCCGCAGCCGCACCTCGTCGGTGACGTCGCGCGCCTTGCCCACCGCGGTGCGCACCCGCCCGCGCAGGCCGGGCGCCTGCGCCGGGCCGATGCACCCGCACGGGTCGGCCGCCGCCGCGGCGTCCGCGCCGCCGTCGTCCTGCGGCTCCTCGTCGATCACCACGCCTCGTGTCGCGATCATCGTGTCCCCTCCCTGTGTTGTTCCCTCACTTCTCCCGGCGGCGCATGCCGCCGGGACGTCCCCGCCGCCGTCACGGCAGCGCCCCGCCGCCGAGGATCCCGCCGGCGAGCCCCACGATCACCGGCGCGATGCCCAGGCACACGAACGCCGGCAGGAAGCACACGCCCAGCGGGCCCGCGACGGCCACGGAGGCCCGCTCCGCCGAGGCGACGGCGGCATCGGCGGCGCCGGCGCGGAAGGCCCGGGCGAGGTCGTCCGCCTCGCGCGCCAGCGAGGCCCCCGATTCGGCGCTGCGCCGCGCCATCCGGGCGATCGGCTCGAGGCCCGGCTCGTCCGCCAGCGCGAGCCACGCCTCCTGCGGCTCGCCGCCGAGCGCGAGCAGGTCGGCCACCCGCCGCAG
>CAZDSL010000621.1:0-1517 GCA_964507655.1 uncultured Mycobacteriaceae bacterium
TCCGCGCGGCCCTCGCCGGCAGCCAGTCGGCGATCGTCCTGGTCGACGACCTCGAGCAGGGCCTCATCGTGGTTGACGCCTACGCGGCCGAGCACCTCGAGATCCAGACACGCGATGCCGCCGCGGTCGCCGCCCGGGTGCGCAACGCCGGCGCGATCTTCGTCGGCCCGCACGCCCCGGTCAGCCTGGGCGACTACGCCGCCGGCTCCAACCACGTCCTGCCCACCGGCGGCTGCGCCTGCCACAGCAGCGGACTGTCGGTGCAGTCCTTCCTGCGCGGCATCCACGTGGTCGACTACACCGCCGACGCGCTCGCCGACGTCGCCCACCACGTGGTGACGCTGGCCCAGGCCGAGGACCTGCCCGCCCACGGCGAGGCGATCACGGCGCGCTTCGACGACCGGCTGCCCCGATGAGCGGGCGAGGAGGCAGCGGAGCGACCCCGGTCGCGGAGGAGCTGCCACCGGACAACCCGACCGCGATCGCCCGCCTGCTGAGACCCGACCTGCGCGACCGTTCCCCTTACGGCGCACCCCAGCTCGACGTGCCCGTCGCGCTCAACACCAACGAGAACTCGTATGCCGTGCCGGCCGCCGTCGTGCGTGCCGTCACCGACGCGGTGGCGCAGGTCGCGCCCCGGCTGAACCGCTACCCCGACCGCGAGTTCTCCCGGTTGCGCACCGATCTCGCGTCCTACCTGGCGCGCACCAGCGGCGTGCCGGTGGACCCGCAGCAAGTCTGGGCCGGCAACGGGTCCAACGAGGTGCTGCTGCACGTGCTGCAGGCCTTCGGCGGGCCGGGACGCACGGCGCTCGGGTTCACGCCCGCATACTCCATGCACCCGATCATCTCGGCCACCACCGGCACCCGGTGGATCGACGGGCGGCGCGGGGTGCCGGGCGGCCGGGCGTTCGACCTCGACCCGGCCGACGTGGTGGCGCAGGTGCGCGAGCACGCGCCGGACCTGGTGATGTTCTGCTCGCCCAACAACCCCACCGGCACCGCCCTGCCGCTCGAGATCGTCGAGGCGGCCTACGACGCGGCGCCCGAGGCCGTGGTGCTGGTCGACGAGGCCTACGCCGAGTTCGCCCGGCCGGGGACGCCGAGCGCGCTGACCCTGCTCGCCGGACGCGAGCGCCTGGTGGTGACCCGCACCATGAGCAAGGCCTTCGCGCTCGCCGGTGCGCGGCTCGGCTACCTCGCGGCCACCACCGAGTTCGTCGACGCGCTTCGGCTGGTGCGGATGCCCTACCACCTGTCCGCGGTGACCCAGGCCGTTGCGTCCGCCGCGTTGCAGCACACCGACGCGTTGCTCGGCACCGTCGAGGCGATCAAGGACCAGCGTGACCGGATGGTCGTCGAGCTCGCCGGCCTCGGGCTCGACCCGGTGCCCAGCGACGCCAACTTCGTCCTGGTCGGTGGCCTGCGCGACGCCGGGGCGACGTGGCAGTCGCTGCTCGATCGTGGGATCCTCGTGCGCGACGTCGGCATCGCCCACCACCTGCGGGTCACCGCCG
>CAZDSL010000622.1:0-1515 GCA_964507655.1 uncultured Mycobacteriaceae bacterium
GGGGCCGCGGTGGGCGAGTGCTGCGGCGACCCGCACGCGGCGAGGGCGGCCACGGCGGCGGCCGCGACGCCCGCGCGCAGGACGTGCGAGCGGCGGCGGGAGTGCGGGGCGCGGCGCATCACTGGTACTCGCTCAGCCGGGGCCACAGGCCGACGATGATGCACAGCGCCGCGACGCCCGCCAGCACGCCCGTGCCCACCACGAGGAATCGGGTGGCGTCGTCGGAGCTGTCGGTGAGGCTGCGGCCGTGGTCGCGCAGCTCGGCGATGCGGGCCTCGAGCGCGTCGTCCAGCCGGGCGAAGCGGGTGCCCGACGACGCCTCGTCGGTGCCGATCGCCACCGTCACCGCGCCGGCATAGTCGCCCGCGGCGAGGCGGTCGCGCATCGCGCCGTGCGCCGTGCGCCACGCGTCCAGCTCGTCGCGGGCCGCGTCCATGCCGCCGGCCTCGTCCAGGGCCTCCGCGACGGCGTGCATGCGCGTGTCGAAGTTCTGCGGCAGGTCGGTGTCGTCGCCGCGGGCCAGCAGGTTGCGCGTCTCGTCGGTGCGGGCCTGCTGGGCGCTGATGCGCGCGGTGGTGACGGCGGTCAGCGGCGCCGTGCTCTGGGTGGCGGCGCGGTGGCTGAACGAGGCGGCCACGATGCCCGCGACGAGCACCCACACGAACATCACCGCCACCGCCACGGTGGCCGCGACCAGCCCGAAGTTCAGGCGGCGGTTGCTGCGGCGCATCAGGTACAGCTGGAACCACACCAGCGCCGCCAGCGCCACCGCGGTGACCAGCAGCGGCGCCCAGTCGAGGGAGGCGTTGCGGTGCTCGAGGCGGCTCACCGCGGCCGACTGCTCGGTGTACAGGCGCTCGGCGCGCGGCAGGATCTGCGTCTGCATGAGGTTCGACGCCTCGCCGAGATAGTTGACGCCCACCGGATTGCCCGCGCGGTTGTTGGCGGTGGCCGTGGCGATGAGCCCCGTGTAGGTGGGCAGCAGGTGCGACATCGAGGTGAGCAGGTCCTGCGCGGTGGCGTCGTCGATGCCCACGCCGATCGCGGCGGTGGACAGCGCGGCGCTGGCGGCGGCGACGGCGTCGTTGTAGCGGTCCACCACCGCCTCCGGCTGCAGGCCGCCCGCGAGGAAGGCGGTGGCCGCGGACGCGTCGGCGATGGAGAGGGCGGCGAAGAGGTCCTGCGCGGCGTTGGAGAGCGGGTCGGCGCTGACCCGGAGCGCGTCGACCCGGTGGCCGCGGGCGAGCGTCGACAGGCCCGCCGCGGCCCCCGAGCCCAGCGCCAGCAGCACCAGCACCAGGCCCAGCGCGGCCAGCCGGCCCGGGGTGGACAGCGCCTGCGCGCGCCAGCGGCCGGCGCGGTCGGCGGCGCCGTCGGCCAGGGCGGCCGCCCGCCTCGCGCGCCCCTCGCTGCGCTCCGACCCCGTCCTCTCCCCAGGGCTCGCCCGTGGGCCGCGCGCCCGCCGATCGCGGGCGCGCGGAGTGTGCTCCCCGACACGACGAGGATAGAAGACTT
>CAZDSL010000623.1:0-1512 GCA_964507655.1 uncultured Mycobacteriaceae bacterium
GGTCAGCCGGCGGTTCCACTGCGGCATCCACCGGGGCGCGATGGCGCGGGTGGCGGGCGGGGTGTGGTCGTGCGGCATGCGCCCGGTGACGGGGTGCCGGCCCGCGGTGTGCTCGTCCATCGCCCGCTCCCTCCTGCGTGGCGGCGTCACGCGCGGCGCGAGTATTCGCGGGCCGCGCGCACGTCCTCCTCGGTGGGCCGCACGCCGGTTTAGCGCTCGAACTGCTCGGCCGCCTGCAGCGCCATGACGGCGTCGCCGGTGACGGTGGGCACGCCCAGGCCGCGGGCCAGCGTGACGAGCGGTGTGCACGGCGGTGCGGCCACCACGTCCACCACGGTAAGCGCCGAGCCGACGGCGCGCCGCGGGAACGGGGGATCGCCGCCGTCCGAATCGGTTCCGGCCATGCCGACGGGGGTGGCGTTGACGAGGACGTCCGCGCGCACCGACGCGGCGTCGGGCACCCACCGGCCGCCGCAGCGATCCGCCAGCGCACGGCCCGTCGCCTCGTTGCGCGCGGCGATCGTGATGCCGGTGCAGCCCCGCCGCCGCAGCGCGGCCGCCACCGCCGCGGCCATCCCTCCGCTGCCGGCGATCGCCGCCGAGCCGGCCGCCTCGGGCAGCAGCGCCTCGAGGGCGAGCACGTCGGTGTTGTACCCGGTGAGGCGGCCGGCGTCGTTGACGATGGTGTTGACGGCGCCGATGGCCTCCGCCGACGGGTCGAGCGCGTCGAGCAGCGGCATCACGTCCTGCTTGAACGGCATCGACACCCCGCAGCCGCGGATGCCCAGCGCACGGATGCCCGCCACCGCGCCGGGCAGGTCGTCGGTGGTGCAGGCCTTGTACGCGAAGTCCAGGCCCAGCCGCGCGTAGAGGAAGTTGTGGAAGCGCGTGCCGATGCTGGTGGGCCGGCCCGCCAGCGAGATGCACAGGCGGGTGTCCTTGCCCAGGCGGTGCACCGGTGGGGCGGCAGGTGGCGGGCCTGCAGGCGGCGGGCCCGGTGCCGGCGGCGCCCCGCTCACCAGATGCTCACCCGCTCGTCCGGCGGCAGGAACAGCGCGTCGTCCTCGGCCACCCCGAACGCCTCGTAGAACGCGCCGATGTTGCGGACGACGCCGTTGCAGCGCAGGTCGGGCGGCGAGTGCGGGTCGATGGTGAGCCGACGGATCGCCTCGGAATCGCGGACCTTGGTGCGCCACACCTGCGCCCAGCCGAAGAACACCCGCTGCACGCCGGTGAGCCCGTCGATCTCGGGGGCGTCACCGCCGGTGCGCTCGAGCGCGATGCGGTAGGCGGCCAGCGCGATCGACAGCCCGCCCAGGTCGCCGATGTTCTCGCCGATCGTCAGCTCGCCGTTGACCTTGTGCTCGGGCAGCCCGCGCGGCGAGAGCTTGCCGTACTGCTCGATCAGCGCCCGGGTGCGCACGGAGAACTCGGCGCGGTCGTCGTCGGTCCACCAGTCGACCAGGTTGCCGTCGCCGTCGTACTTGGCGCCCTGGTCGTCGAAGCCGTGCC
>CAZDSL010000624.1:0-1512 GCA_964507655.1 uncultured Mycobacteriaceae bacterium
CTGGCCGACTCGCCCGCCGCGCTGCCGATGGTCTGCGGCGCGCTGTGGGTGGGCCCGCCGGCCGGCTTCGCCGATCCGGTGCCGGGCCGCTCGCGCGTGGTGGTCAACGCGACCGATCCGGTGCCGCGGTGGGATCCGGCCCTGGCGGTGCGGCCCGCCGGCGCGGGGGCCGACGCGCCGCCGTGGGTGCCGGTGGTCGGCTTCGTGCAGCGGAGCGTCGACCTGCTGGTCTCGCGTGACGGCCCCGTGGGCACGGGCCACGTCTACGGCGACGGGCAGGTGCGCGGGCTGCCGGTGTGCCCCGCGCCGGCCGCCGCCGATCCGAGCACTCATTAGAAGACCCGAGCGCCGGTTGCCGCACTCGCTGCGGGAACCGGCGCTCGGATCGGGGGATCGCGCGGATCGCTCGGGGCCGTCCGCCTACAGCGACGGGTAGTCGACCGGCCCGCGGGCGGCCTCGTACGCCGCGCCCACCCGGTAGAGGCGCTCGTCGGCCAGCGCGGGGGCCATGATCTGCAGGCCCACCGGCAGGCCGTCGTCGCCGGAGGGGGCCGACGGCACCGAGATGGCGCAGTTGCCGGCGAGGTTCGTCGGCAGCGTGCACAGGTCCGACAGGTACATCGCCAGCGGATCGTCCACCTTCTCGCCCAGCTTCCACGGCGTGACCGGGCTGGTGGGCGAGACGAGCACGTCGACCGACTCGAAGGCGCGCGCATAGTCGCGCGCGATCAGCGCACGCACCTTGAGCGCCTGGCCGTAGTACTCGTCGTAGTAGCCGGCCGAGAGCGCGTAGGTGCCGATCATGATGCGCCGCTTGACCTCGGGCCCGAAGCCCGCCGACCGCGACGCCGCCATGACCTGCTCGGCGCTGTGGGCGCCGTCGTCGGACACCCGCAGCCCGTACCGCATGGCGTCGAAGCGGGCCAGGTTGGACGACACCTCGCTGGGCATCACCAGGTAGTAGGCGGCCAGGGCGTGGGTGAACGCGGGGCAGGACACCTCCACCACCTCGGCGCCCAGCGCGGTGAGCTGCGCCGTGGCCGCGTCGAAGGAGGCGAGGACTCCGGGCTGGTAGCTGTCGGAGTGCAGCTCGCGCACCACGCCGACCTTGAGCCCGGACAGGTCGCCGCGCGCGCCGTCACGGGCGGCGTCCACCACGGCCGGCACGGGGGCGTCCACCGAGGTGGAATCGCGCGGATCGTGCCCGGCGATCACCTCGTGCAGCAGCGCGGCGTCGAGGACGGTGCGCGCGCAGGGGCCGGCCTGATCGAGCGACGACGCGGCGGCGATGAGGCCGAAGCGCGAGACGGTGCCGTAGGTGGGCTTGACGCCGACGGTGGCGGTGACGGCCGCGGGCTGGCGGATGGAGCCGCCCGTGTCCGTGCCGATGGCCAGCGGCGCCTCGCACGCCGCGAGCGCCGCCGCCGATCCGCCGCCGGAGCCGCCCGGGATGCGGTCGGTGTCCCACGGGTTGCGGGTGGGCCCGAAGGCGCTGTTCTCGGTGGACGAGCC
>CAZDSL010000625.1:0-1505 GCA_964507655.1 uncultured Mycobacteriaceae bacterium
GCCGCCGCCCGTGCCGCGGAACGGCGCGGGGGCGCCGCAGCGGGAGAGCGCGCACCGCTGATCGTCCTGGTTGCGGGGCTGGGCGAGACGGCGCACCACGTCGAGCCGCTGCGCCGGGAGCTCGCCGCGCGCGGGCACGCCGCGATCGCCTACACGCGGGCCGGGTATCCGGGCACGGGCGGGCGGCATGCGGGCGTGCCCGATTTCGCGGTCCTCGTCGACGAGTGCGCGCGGCTCGCGGAGGAGGCCGCCGACGGGCGCCCGGTGGTGCTGGTCGGCCATTCGCTCGGCGGGGCCATCGCCGCCCGGTGTGCCGAGCGGCCGGGGGTCGCCGTCGCGGGAGTGGTGGTGCTCGACAGCGCGCACCCCGCGCAGTGGGAGCGCCTGGCCGCGTCGCTGACGCTGGGGCGCAGCACGCACCGCGTCGTCGAGGCCTCACTGCGGATCGGCCTCGGCAGCGCGCTCGAGGTGCCGGTCGAGGTCGGGCGCACGGATCCGGTGCTGCGCGGGCACCTCGCGGCGATTCAGCGCTCGCCGATCACCTGGCGCGCCATGCGCTGGGAGCTGGCGGCGATGACGGGGCACCCGGCGACGCCGCTGCGGCCGCGGTGCCCGGTTCTGGCGATCACCGCCGGCGGCACGGCGCAGGCCGACCCGCAACAGGCGGAGCTGGACCGGGCCCTGGGGCACCGGCACACCATCCTGCCCGGCGTCAGCCACCTGGACTTGCTGCTCGATCCCGCGACGGTGTCGACGGTGGCCGGGCACGTCGCCGCGCACGCGGCGGAGTGCGCGCCGGCGGGCGAGCCGGACCTCGTGGGAGGTGGCGCCGGTGCCTGAGCAGACCGAATCGGCCGCGGCGCGGGCCTGGCGGGCCGGCGCCGTGACTGCACTCGCCGGGTGGCTCGCGGCGACCACCCTCGGCCAGCATCCGGTGCGCGCCTTCGACGGGGTGCGCCGGCGGCTCGCACCGCACATGACGGTGCCCGACTGGCGCTTTTTCGCCCCGCAGCCGGGCCAGTGGGACGAGCACCTGCTGGTGCGCACCCTCGACGAGCACGGGGACGCGTCGCCGTGGCGGGAGCTGCAGCCGCCGACTCCCCGGCGGCTGCGGCACGCGCTTTACCACCCGGCGCATCGCCGGGAGAAGGGGCTGATCGACAGCAGCGACCTGCTGCTGCGGGAGATCGCCACCTCTCCGGTCGACGTCACGAAGAGTGTCGAGTACGCGCTGCTGCGGGGCTTCGTCGCCGCCCGGCTGCGCGCGGAGCCGGGACCGAAGCCCGTCGCCTTCCAGTTCCTGCTGGTGCGCGATTCCGGCTACGACGCGGAAGGGGAGCTGCTCGAGCGGCTGGTCTCGCCGCGCGAGGAGCTGTGAGGGGGCTGTCGCACTCTTGTTGCACGAGCCCGGTCCGGCGGGTAAGTCGTCCGAGCGAAACGCCAGGTGAAACGTGGTGCCCTCGGTGGGACTCGAACCCACACTGGACGGGTTTTGAATCCGTTGC
>CAZDSL010000626.1:0-1498 GCA_964507655.1 uncultured Mycobacteriaceae bacterium
GGCTGGATCGGCGCCCACACCCCCAGCGCGCCGGAGGTGCCCACCGCCGCCAGCACCACCTTGTTGCACACCGGGCATCCCACGGCGAACAGGGACAGCCCGGCCCCGCCGAGCGCCCCGGCACCTCCCGGCCGCGCGCCCGGGCGGTGCGTCCGGATGCCGAACCACGCGGCCGTGAGCAGGCACGTCACCGCCAGCACGGGGTACTCCCAGGGACGCACCGGGATCTCGCGCGCGAACCACGGGTTGGCGAGGATGTCGGTGGGCACGCCGATCACCACCGCGGTGAGCACCCCGGCGCACGCCGCGACCGCCCACCGGAATCCGTGCGGACGCACCGGCGGCGCGGCCCGCTCCCCCGCGCCCGCACCTTCGCCGCCCCGCCTCCGCCTCGTCGGCACCGCACCGTCTCCTTCCACGGGCACCCCCTCACTACTATCCAGCATCGTAGATGATTCACTACTATGCATCTTAGTAGTCACGGCGGGCCGGCGCGCGCGGACGCGGCGACGGCGACGACAGGAGGACGTCCATGACCCCAGGCACCGACGGCGACGAGGCGGAACCGCGCCGGGCGGACGGCGACGGCGCGCGCACCGCCCCCGGTGGCGCGAACGGCACGAAGGGCGCAGGGGGCACGAAAGGCAAGGGGGGCGCAGCCCGCAGGAGGATCGAGCTCGCCGCCTTCGCCGTGGTGGCGATCGTCGCCGTCGTGCTCGGCGTCGCCGTGTTCACCGGCGGCGACGCGCAGTCCCCGGCGGACGCGGGCCCGGCGTCGATCTCGGACGACGACCGCTCCGTCACCGGCGAGGAGGAGCTCGGGCCGCTGGGCGATCTCGCACGCCGCGAGGAGGGCGATCCGCTCGCGATGGGCGCCGTCGACGCACCGGTGGTCATGGTGGAGTTCGCCGATTACCGGTGCCCCTTCTGCGCCAAGTTCAGCCGCGACGTGGAGCCGGAGCTGATCGAGAAGTACGTCGACACCGGCAACCTCCGCATCGAGTGGCGCGACATGCCGATCTACGGCGAGGACTCGGCCCGGGCCGCACGCGCCGCGCGCGCGGCCGCCGCGCAGGGCCGCTTCTGGGAGTTCAACCGCGCCCTCTACGCCGCCGCGCCCGACGGCGGCCACCCCGAGATGCCGCCGGAGAAGCTGCGCGGTTTCGCCGAGCAGGCGGGCGTGCCCGACATCGAGCGCTTCATGGCGCAGATGAACAGCGACGAGTTCGAGAGCCTGCTGCACGTCGACACCATGCATGCGCAGCGCCTCGGCATCCCCGCCACGCCCGCCTTCGTCATCAACGGCCATCCCCTGCTGGGCGCGCAGCCGACCGCGGAGTTCACCCGGATGATCGACGCCCTGCTCGCGCAGAGGGGAGGCGCGTGATGAGCTCGGAGATCGGCCTGCTCGGCGCCCTGCTCGGCGGCGTCCTGCTGCTGCTCAGCCCGTGCTCGGCGCTGCTGCTGCCGTCGTTCTTCGCCTACGCCTTCGACAGCA
>CAZDSL010000627.1:0-1496 GCA_964507655.1 uncultured Mycobacteriaceae bacterium
TGTCAGACCTCACGGCCGAGCCCGGTGTGTTCGTTCTCTCAGCGGTCACTCCCGCGGCGGGACTCGCCGGACCGACTCGTGACGATGACGGCCTCGTCGTTGAGAGCCTCGTCGTCGACGGTGTGGGGGAGCCGAGGCGCGTGACATGGCGGCATCCCGTCGATCTCGTGTCCGACGGCGAGTGACGCGTGTCTTGCTCTTCCCGTGCACGCCTGTGCAAATCGGCGTTTGTGAGCGTGCGCCGACGGGAGCGCGGATAGGCTGATACCGGCGTGAACGTCCGGCCACTTCGTTATCACCGCCAAAACAGAGGACATCGTGAGCACAACCGACTCCGCATCCCATTACCGTCACCCTGACCGCAACCTCGCCCTGGAACTTGTTCGGGCGACCGAGGCGGCGGCGATCCGGGCTGTGCCGTTCATCGGGCGCGGCGACAAGAACGCGGCTGACAAAGCGGCCGTCGACGCCATGCGCGCCTTTCTCGGCACCGTCAACTTCGACGGACGCGTCGTCATCGGGGAGGGGGAGAAAGACGAAGCCCCGATGCTCTACAACGGAGAGGCTGTGGGCAACGGCAGCGGACCGCACTGCGACATGGCAGTAGACCCGATCGACGGGACGAGCCTGACAGCGGCCGGCCGCCAGAACGCCCTCTCCGTCATCGCTGTCTCTGACCGAGGCACCATGCTCGACGCGTCGAGCGTGTTCTACATGGACAAGCTCGTCACCGGTGCGGAAGGCGTCGGTGTCGTCGACATCCGCAAGCCGATCGGGGAGAATCTGCGCGCACTGGCCAAGGCCAAGGGCAAGAAGATCGAAGACCTCACTGTTGCTGTCCTCGACCGTCCGCGCCATGAGCAGCTGATCAACGACATTCGCGAGGCCGGTGCCGGTACGAGGCTGATGCTCGACGGCGATGTCGCTGGCGGCATCAACGCCGCGTTGTACGGGACTCGCATTGACATGTGCGTCGGAACGGGCGGCAGCCCCGAGGGGATCGTGACTGCATGCGCGCTCAAGGGGCTCGGTGGCTTCATTCAGGGGCGCATGGCTCCGAAGGACGATGACGAGCGTCAGCGCGGGATCGACGCGGGCCTCAAGATGGACCACGTCTATGAGGCAGATGAGCTCGTGAACAGTGACAACACGTTCTTCGTCGCCACCGGCGTCACCGATGGTGGACTCGTCGATGGCGTGCGTCGCCTCGGCCCGATCATCCGCACCTCGAGCGTGGTGCTGCGTTCGAAGTCCGGAACGATCCGCCGCATCTCAGCCGACCACCTCGCTCAGAAGTGGCTCGACGAGGCATAGTCAGGGGCGCGTGGAGTCGAGCTCCGCGACCAGCTCGTCCGCAGTGAGTTCACGTGGGGCATCCTCGACCTCACGAAGCTCGGGAATGAGCTTCGTGCCGTCGACCTTATTGAGTCTGCGTGCGGAGGGCAGCACCGTGCGCTCGAGCGAACCGACGAATCGGTTGTAGTCGGTGACCGTCG
>CAZDSL010000628.1:0-1481 GCA_964507655.1 uncultured Mycobacteriaceae bacterium
CCGACGTTGATGATGTAGGCGCCTCGTCCGGAGGGTGACTCCGGCTCCGACTGGCGCCCTTCGCGGGTTGCCTTGAACCTGATCTGTCCGCTTCGGACGGGGCGCTTCCCTGCGCCGCCCGGGGCCGGACATGACTTCATACGAGCCTGACCAAACGTTGTCCCATCAACGTCTTGTCTGCCCGACCCCGGACGGTGTGCCGCCAAGCGAGAGGCACAACATCCATCATGCCCGCCCCAGCTCGAGTCGCCGCGCCCGTCACCGTGGTCGCTGGCGTCGATACCCACTCCCAGACCCACCACGTCGCGGTCCTCGACGCGACCACCGGTGCCCGCCTGGGCGACCGCGAAGTCCCGGCGACCCCGGCCGGCTACGCCGCCCTGCTCGCGTTCCTCACCATGTTCGGTGTGGTGGTGCAGGTCGGGATCGAGGGCACCGGCTCCTACGGTGCCGGCCTGGCCCGCCACCTGCGCGCGGCCGGCGTGCAGATCTGCGAGGTCATCCGCCCCAAGCGGGCCCAGCGGCGCCGTGGGAAGTCCGACCCGATCGACGCCTACGCCGCCGCAGCCCAGGTCCTGTCCGGCGAGGTCCTGCCCACCGTCAAGGACGGCAACGGGGTCGTCGAGCAGATCCGGGTCCTGCTCGCGACCCGCCGCTCGGCGGTCAAGGCGCGCACCGCCGTGATCCGCCAGATGCGTTCGATCCTGGTCACCGCACCCGACCACCTGCGGGTGCGGTACGAGGCCGACAACATCGACGACGTCATCGGCCGCTTGCTGGGCACCCGCCCGCAGGCCGCGACCGCGGACGTGGCCTCCGCGACCGCGACCGCCCTCAAGCGCCTGGCACGCCGCTACCAGTACCTCACCGGCGAGATCGAGGAGACCGCCGCCGAGATCGACGAGCTCGTCCACCGCGCCAACCCGGCCCTGATCGCCACGATCGGGATCGGGACCGTCACCGCCGCCCAGCTGCTGGTCACCGCAGGCGACAACCCCCACCGGCTCCTGGACGAGGCCGCGTTCGCCGCACTGTGCGGGGTCGCGCCCATCCCCGCCTCCTCGGGCAAGACCAGCCGGCACCGCCTCAACCGCGGCGGCGACCGCGACGCGAACTGTGCACTGCACCAGATCGCGCTCGTGCGCATGAGCATGGACGCGCGCACGAAGGCCTACGCCGCCCGCCGCAAGGCAGAGGGAAAGACCACCCGCGACATCCTGCGGTGCCTCAAACGCGCCCTCGCCCGCGAGGTCTGGCACCTCCTCGTCCACCCAGCACCCGTACCACGCATCGACGACCTACGCCCCCTGCGACAGTCGCTCGGGATCACCCTCCAGACCGCCTCGGCCCAGTTCAACGTCTGGCCCGCACGAATCAGCGAGATCGAACGCGGCAAGGCCCGCGACGACCGACTCACCGAGCAGTACCGCCAATGGCTCACAACGCGCCAGAACACGCTTGACGCGGCATAGGAGCATCAT